>JAJRPH010000137.1 GCA_024280875.1 Deltaproteobacteria bacterium
ATGGCAGCTTTCCAGGTTATGGTTGTTCAAACTGCCGGACCCATCGGTATTAATGCGGCGAATGTGCTTCGCCCGTCAAACATAGCCTTGACACTCTTTTCGCCGCTTGGATCATTTTATCGGTATGCCGTTAAGGAAAAACGGGTGGCATGGCCGGTGGGAATTTCTTTTGGTGTGGGTATTTTTATCGGTTCCCTCTGGCTGGGGCAATATGTGACCAAATATCTGTCCATAAGTACTTATAAGGAATGGCTGGCCATTCTGGTTGTGATTATGGGCGTCCGGACCCTTTATGAGCTCTCCCCCAAGGTTATGGCGAAACGTAAAAACATTAAAGCCATGACTAAAAAATTCAATGACGCGGTTGCCAATGCAAAAGCCAGTGGCACAGCCGTTGAAATGGGAAGAATTGAGCCGGTAAAAAGCGGATTAACCGATTATCGTTTCAAGTTCTGGGGGGAAGAGTTTACCATTAATCCCTTGTTGTTCGGTATTTTGGGTATTGCTATCGGTATTGTTTCCAGAAGTTTCGGTATTGGCGGCGGATTTATGCTGGTGCCTGCCATGACCACGCTGGGTGCGCTGCCCATGTATGTTGCAGTGCCGATTTCTCTCATCGGAACCTGTTTCAGCAGTGTCGGGTCATTCATTGGTTATTTGATTAACGGTTATCTTCCGGATACGGTATTGATGATTGCTATTATTATCGGTGGATTTATCGGCGGGATGCTGGGCAGCCGGGCCCAGAAAATGTTCAGTGAAAAAGCATTGAAGATTATTCTGGCCGCAACTATGTTTTTTCTGTTCTTCCGGTTTTTCAAGATTGAAATCTGGATATAATCTGATATAATAGAACCGAAAGTAACCTTAAAATAAAGCAAAAAGGGGAAGGACGGATGTCCTTCCCCTATATCTTTTATGACAGATAAAATAGATGCATTTTTAGATATCATATGGCTGAAGTTAATAGCGCTTGTGCATTATATTGCACAAGGTATTGACTTTATGTTGGCCCCACTGAATCCAATGGGCCCCGCTGTCATGATACTGGCTGTCTCTTTCGTTACGGTTGCGGCGGCAAAATTCTTAAGTAAAATTCATAAAACAAAACGATATGTTGAACTGAAAAAAGAGTTCAATTACTGGCTTGATCTTCGAAAAGAAGCCCTGAACGTGAAGGATAAGGACCAGGGAAAAGCGATAGCTAAGAATATCGACCAGGCCAGGCTCAACACTGCTTATTACGATTTTTTTTTTGAGGGCCTCTTAGGGAGCCTTCTGACAAAATATCTCCCTGTGTTTCTGATGCTGGCATATGTTAATGAAACTTTTAAGGCCGATAGCCTGCTGAAGAATTTCGGACAGGCATATATTTTCAAATTCGTTAATTATAATGGCGAAGTGATTCTGGTCGGGGCGGTCTTCTGGTATGTGGTATCAATTCTGCTGGTCTTTATCGCCTGGTTTTTTGCCGAATATTTGTATCATAAGTATAAAATAAAGTAAAAAACCATGACTCCTATTAAAAATATAATCCGTCGGCCGGTTTTTTTTCTGGTAGCTTTGATGGCTTTTTCCCCGGATGTTGTCCATGCTATCCAGATTCACGGCATGTCGGAGGGCATATATGTTCATCAGATAGCGCATCTTTTTTTTATGATTTCCATGGGATTTTTTATTCACTGGCTGCGGCGCCGACAACTTGTCAAAGAGACCGGGTGGCGGTACATACAGTATATGGCTTTCTTTTTTATCCTCTGGAATCTTGACGTATTTATTCTCCATCTTTTGGATGAACAACTGGGTGTCATTCAGGTCAGTCTTATCGACCTGACTCATATCCGTATTCAGGCGGTAAACGGGATGCGCGGGCTTGAGATATTTTACTACCTGGCCAAGCTGGATTATTTGTTTTGCGTACCCGCTCTTTTCTTTTTGAACTTAGGGTTATCGTATCTTATGCCGGGAAATCATTCTCAGGCTCCAGTCGCTAAGCGATCAGGGAATGGTGACCAATGACCCTCCCGTTTATGCCCATCTGGTTTGCCAACCTTTTCGGCTCGATTCTAATGATTATTCTTGCGTTTATGTGTCTGGGGAAAGTGTTTGAGCTTAAAAGAAGTGATGAATCCAACGTCATATGGATCTATCTCTTATGGATTTGCTGCGGATTTATCGCCTTTGCCATGTCCCGATCCATCGGTCATATCTTAAAGTGGCATTTTTTGTATTCCGGTAGTGAGTCGATGTGGAATATTATCCGGCCATATACCGGGGCGGTTAATACGATCATGTTTGTTTTTGTCGCATCCGTGACGCTGTTTTTTGAAAGAATCTGGAAAATTCATCAGCAGGTTGTAGAAGATAAACAGGCATTGCAGTCAACGCACCAGGAACTTTTATATCTGAGCCAGAATCTTGAAAATCTGGTTGTTGAGCGGACCGAGTCTCTGGCTGTCTCTGAAAGTAAATACCGTCGTATTTTTGAAGTTTCCAGGGACCTAATTCTGGTTGCTGGAAAAGATGGTGTGATTGTGGATATGAATCCTGCCGGATATAAAATGCTTGGATTTAATGATGCGGACAGGGGTTTGAAGCAAAAAAGATTTAAGGATTTTTTTGCAATTGAGTCGGACTGGGAAGCAATTATTTCATCAATTGCGAAAAAAGGTTTTGTTGCAAATTATGAAGTTACCTTGAAACGTACGGACGGCAGTGAAATGCGCTCCCTTGTGAGCGGCAGTGTGGTTAATGGACCGCCTGAAGAATATGACACCATCCATTTTCTGGTAAAAGATATAGAACAAAGGCGGCTTATTGAAAACCAGATGGCCCAGACGGAAAAACTGGCTTCCATTGGACAGCTGTCAGCGGGAATTGCCCACGCAATAAACAATCCTTTGGGTATTATTCTCGGATACGCTCAATTGCTGATAAGGGATGAAGAAGTCGGCACTGAACGGTATGCTGATCTTAAAACGATTGAAAAACATGTTAAAAACTGCCGGTCTGTCGTAGAGGATCTGCTCAGTGTTGCCAGGAGTTCTCCCACGGCCAGGGAGTCGGTCAGGATTCATGAAATCATTGATGAGGTCTTGAATTTTATTCAGCATCATTCTGAACTATATCACATTGAAATAGAAAAAGACTATGATATGAATGCCCCGCCGCTTTTATTGAATGAAAAGAAAACCAGGCAGGTGCTGATGAATTTGATTTTAAACGCAAAACATGCGGTGGGGAAATCCGGAACGATCCGGTTGGCAACGTCGTACAATCGGGACACCCGCGATGTTGCCATCACGGTTGCGGATACGGGATATGGCATTGAAAAAAAGAATCTGTCACGTATTTTTGATCCTTTTTTTACAACCAAGCCGACCGGGGAGGGTACCGGGTTGGGTTTGTCCGTCAGTTATGGTATTATTAAAAATCATGGGGGGCATATTTCCGTGGACAGCAAGCCGGGTAAAGGCGCCAAGTTTACAGTTGTTTTGCCTATAAATTCCAGCGGTATAGGAGATGACAAATGATCTCATCGATTCTGGTCGTTGATGATGAAATTGATATGCAGCAGCTTTTGAAACGGAGTCTTGAACCGGCGCTGGATTGCCGGGTTGAAACCGCATCATCTGGTGAAATGGCGCTAAGTATACTTTCAAACAATCAATTTGATCTGGTCCTGGCGGATATCAAAATGCCGGGAATGGATGGACTGGAACTTCTTGAACTGATTAAAAGGGAATCGTCGGATGTGACGGTTGTTATCATGACGGCCTTCGGCAGTATTGATCTGGCGGTGGAAGCAATGAGAAATGGTGCCTATGATTTTATAACCAAGCCGTTTGATCATAATTCACTGGTGCTCCGGCTGGAAAAAGCCCTTGAACGCAGCGCGTTGCTGCGTGAAAATTTAAGGCTTCAGCAAGAATGCTGGAATATTCATATGTTTCAGAATCTGGTGGGAAAAAGCACACGGATGAAAAAGGTGTATGAAATTATTCAGACAGCGGCAAAAACGGATTTCACTGTGCTGATTACCGGTGAAACAGGAACGGGAAAAGACCTGACTGCCAGGGCTGTGCACGCCTTGAGCAACCGCAGTCGGGGGCCGTTTGTGGCGGTAAATTGTCCCTCTATTCCGGAAAGCATTCTTGAGAGTGAACTGTTTGGTTATAAAAAAGGGGCATTTACCCATGCCACGCAGAACCGGGCCGGGCTTTTCCAGGAGGCCCGAAAAGGGACCATATTTCTAGATGAAATCGGTGATATCACTCCCGTCTTTCAGACCAAACTGCTCAGGGTGTTTCAGGAAAAAGAGATCAAGCCGCTGGGTGACAACAAATCCATACAGGTGGATGTTCGCATTATTACTTCGTCAAACCAGAATCTGGTCAGTAAAATTTCCAAAAATGAATTCCGTGAGGATTTTTATCATCGATTGAATGTCTTAACCATTGATCTTCCTCCCTTAAGAGAGCATCCAGAGGATATCCCTCTAATTGCCAATCATTTACTTGAAAAACATTCTGCGGAATTGAACAAACCGGTAAAACGATTGTCTCTGGAATTGATGGACCTTTTTTTAAAAAGGCCATGGACTGGAAATGTCAGGGAAATGGAGAATGTAATTATTCAGGGAATCTTATTTTCAGATACCGATGAAATCAAGCCCGGCGATGTTAATTGTGATAAATTGGAACCCGGAACATTGCGGACCCTGCAACCGCTTCATCAACTGCTGTATAAAGAAGCCAAGGAACAGACACTGCAACAGTTTAATGCCACTTATGTTGGTGGTCTGCTTTCCGCCAGCAACGGCAACGTAACCCAGGCCGCCCGATCCTGCGGGCTGGAACGACAGGCACTACAGCAAATCATGCGCCGTTATGGGATCACTGCGGAATCTTTCAGGAAATAGTGCGTGTTGGCTTTATAAAAAAACCTTACGATCTCGTTCCCACGGTCCCCCGTGTAATAGGGGGACGTCCTTAAATAACTCAATAACTTATCAATTTCTCAAATGATAGTACTTTAGAAAGATCCATTATATTTTTTATATTTTTTTCTTAACATAAACTTTCGAAACACAAAAAATATTCTATAATAAATAAAATAGCTCAAATACATAAACAATGATCGAATCTTTCCATAAAGGTTATTATATTTGCTCTAAAAAAATTAAAGTGACTCATATACTTTTCTATTTTAACTGAATTCAACTTTTTTGGGGAAATGTGATGAGATAGGTGTTTTTAATGAATTGTCATTCCCGGAAAGGATGGAATTTAGACGTCAATGCCCGTAACTATTAAAAAAATCAAAGTATTATTAATAAATTGTAATTAATAGACAATATAATTTAATTTCTCCTTATTTTTTTCTTGACAAGCCACCAAATCTACAATTACTATAATAACTAAAAAATACAAACCTCAAAACCAAAACCTCAAAAAAGGAGCCCTTGATCATGGATGATGTTTTTACAGTGTATAAAGCCAGTCAATACTGTAAAGTATCCCCGCAAACCATCATCAACTGGATTGATTCAGGATATATCAAAGCCTATAAAACTCCGGGGGGGCATCGGCGGATAAATATCAATGACCTTGAAGCCTTTATGAAGAAACAGGGTATCCCGATTCCCGAGGAAGTGACAGAGGATACTCACAAACGGATACTGGTTGTTGATGATGATCCGATTATTGTGGAATCCATCGTTCAGTCGCTGGAAGAAGATGAGCATGATTACGATGTCATTTCCGCGTCTGACGGATTTGAAGCCGGACTTCAGGTGAACCATTTTAAACCGAATCTTTTAATCCTTGATATCATGATGCCCGATATAAAAGGCTATGATGTGTGCAAAAAGATTAAATCCAGTGAAGAGTCGAAAAATACAAAGATAATCGTATTATCTGCATATCTGGATGAAGAGAAGTTCAAAAAGATGAAAGAATATGGTGCCGATGCCTGTTTTTCCAAACCCCTTCCCCTCGCTCAGTTAAAAATCGAAGTTGCCCGACTTCTTGAATCCTAAGAAAAATGGATTGGCATTCCACCTGGCAAGGAGGCATGTATGAAACTTAAAGAAGCCCTTAAACGTAAAGATTTTGTCGTAACATCCGAAGTCCAGGCACCTTTGGGCCAGGAACCCGAAGAGCTGGTTGAAAATCTCAAGCTGGTCCGGGGCAGGGTGGACGGCGTATCGCTGTCGGAGAACGAATTCGAAGGGGTTGTCGGTGATACCATCAAAACCTGTGAGGTGTTAAAAGAGAACCGTTTTGAATCCATTTACCAGACAACTACCCGGGATAAAAACCGTCTTCAGCTTCAGAAGGATTTGTTAGATGCCCATGATGCCGGAATTGATAATCTGCTTGTGTTTACCGAAGATTATCGGATTACCGGTGACAGTCTACAGGAAATGATGTTTTTTCATGTAGATTCAGGCAAACTCAATTCCGTCCTGGAGCATATCCGGGAAGGTCGGACAGTTGAAGGTAACGAGCTTCAGGCCAAAGCGGATTTCCTGCTGGGTTCGGGCGTAGAATCTTCCTGGGGAAAAAATGTGCCGGATCTGGAAATGAAGGAGATGGAGGAAATGACGAAAATCGGCACCGGTTATTTTCTTACCACACCGATTTTTGATCTGGACCGCTTTGAAAAGTTTTTAAGCCGGACCAATACATTCGGCGTGCCGGTGATTGCGGAAGTGATGATTCTGCGAACAGCGGGTATGGCCAAGTTTTTAAATCGGCATTTAAAATCCGGCCTTGTTCCCGAATGGATGATCCGGAAATTGGCCAAAGCAGTCGATAAGGAAAAAGCCAGTATGGAATTGTTTGCGGATACCGTCAAGGGGTTAAAAGACCTTTGTCAGGGTGTCCATATCATTACAATAGGGGGTGAAGAAAAGCTGAGACACTACCTCGATGCTGCTGAACTGAAATAGACAACGTTCACCCGTGCCCCTTGCCATTTAATAGAGGGAGCCGCTTGTGGAAAGTATTGTTCTTACAATTAACGGTCAAAAGGTTACATGTCCTTCCGGTGTAAGTCTCTTGCAGGCTGCCGAAAAAACCGGCATTAAAATACCGACACTCTGCTATCATCCGGATCTAAAGCCTTATGGCGCCTGTCGGTTATGTCTGGTTGAAGATGAAAAAACCGGCCGACTCATGGCTTCCTGTGTGACCCCGGCTGTTGCTGACATGTCGATACTCACCGACACTCCACGTATTATTAATCATCGTAAAAACATCGTTCGCCTGATGATGGCGGAACATCCGGAATCCTGCATTGTCTGCAGTAAGGGAAATCGCTGCGAACTGAGAAATATTGCCGCGGCCTTGGGGGTCGGCGATTCCGGCCTCTATCCCATGCCTAACTATACCCCCTATGAACAGCTGAATCCGTTTATCATCAGAGATCTCAGCAAATGCATTCTTTGCGGGAAATGTATCCGTGCGGATCACGAACTGGTCGTCACCGGTGCCATTGATTATAACCATCGTGGGTTTCATTCCCGCCCGGCCACGCTGTATGAAAAACCGTTGGAAGATTCAATCTGCACATTCTGCGGAACCTGTGTTTCCATATGCCCCACCGGTGCGCTGTCAGTTAAAAATACCCGTTATGTCGGTACCCCGGAAAAAGAAATAAATTCCATATGCGGGTTTTGCGGAGCCGGATGCAGCCTGACAATGGGGGTTGCCGGTCAAAAAATTGTGGATGTGAACCCGTCAAAACGTAAGATTTCAGTTAACGGCGTCACCCTTTGCATTCGGGGGCATTTTGCGAACGATTTTATCAATTCTCCCGACAGATTGCTCCAGCCCATGGTGCGGTCTCAGGATGAAAATAAAGACAACACCCAAATCCCTGTTTCCTGGGAAGAAGCATTTGAAATTATTACCACCCGGCTGTCTGGCATAAAGCGTGAACACGGGCCGGATAGTATCGCGTTTATCGGATCTTCAAAGTGTTCCAATGAAGAAAATTTTCTTTTTCAGAAAATTGCCAGAGATATTTTTGAAACCCGGAATGTGGTGAGCGCCGGGTATGAAACCGGTCAGAAGCTTTTGTCGTACATTGACGAAAGAACCCACGGAAGCCGTCGCGTCACAACCATGTCTGATCTTGAGGAAGCTGAGGTTGTTTTTGTCATCAATAACGATCTTGAGCAGACAGTTCCGGTGGCAGGATATCATGTTAAGCGGGCCGCTAAAAAAGGTGCTTTGGTTATTGTTATCGACGCATATAAAACAGATTTGGCATTTTTGGCATCAATCTGGATACGACCGGGTTTGTCTGTAAACAAGCAAATTAATACAAGTGATCTGATTAATGCTATAGCCAGACAAATTGTCGAATCCGATTTGCATGATAAAGATTTTATCAATCAATATACCTTTGGACTGGACCCGTATATTGCATCCCTTTCAAATTTTGATGTTCAAAAAATCGCGGATCAAAATAAGTTGTCCGCAGAAATATTTAATCAGGCACTTGAATTAATCAAAGGTCGCAAGGTCGCTTTTGTAATCAATGCGGATACATTAAATTATCCGGATGGACACGCGCTCATTGACGCAGTCATAAACTTTTCTCTCCTGACCGGAAGTATCGGCGCAAAAGGCGCCGGCATTTATGTGCCGGTGGCGGAAAATAATCTGGTTGGTGCCATGGATATGGGCGCAGTTCCGAATCTTTTACCTGGCCGTGTAAAAATAATGTCGGAAAAGGATCAGGGGTTGGATCTGGGCACCTTTATCTCATTAGCGGAAAACGGAAAAATCAAAGCCGCTTATATCATGGGAGAAAACCTTTTACGATCACTTCCCCAGCCGGATCGTGTGGCGGCTGCCTTACAGAAAATCGAGTTTCTGGTAGTTCAGGATATTGTCCGTACCCGAACAACCCGGTTGGCTGATGTTATTCTCCCTGGTGCGGCCGTG
>JAJRPH010000138.1 GCA_024280875.1 Deltaproteobacteria bacterium
ACTCGGTGTACAAAAATCTTCAGCCCGGCTGGTGGCAGTTTAAACATGATTGATTTGTCTGTGTTTTTAATATTCAAAAAATATTTTTTGAAGAAGCGAAATGTAAGATATTAAGGGCTATTCTTTATATTTTTAAGTGGTTAACTTGGCCTGACCCCAAATTCCTTCACGCTTTAATTCACACGGCACCTCCTTTGTACCAAAACCATTTTGGTATAAGATGGGTAAAGAGAAAAAAACAACCCGTTTCCATATGAATTTTTTCAAAATAAGCTTGACATGATCAACTCTTGGTTTTATATTTAAGTCATTGCTTAATCACTTAACTCCTGTATTGTTGACTCATGAAAATAGAACCTTCCGAGATATTTAAAGTGCTAAGCGTGGAAACACGCGTAAAAATAATCGAGCTGCTTAAAGGCCAGGGACCTTTAGGTGCTAAAGATATTGCAGCAACGATAGGCATAACAACTGCGGCCGTATCCCAACATCTTAAAATATTGAAACAAGCAGGTCTTGTAAGAAGCGAGAGGAAAGGATACTGGATACCATATTCGATAGATGAAAAAGCAATGGAAAATTGCCGGCAAATATTAAATGAAGTTTGTACGTGCGGATGCCAAGGATCAGGAAAATATCGAGAAGTTGAATTAGAAAGGTCGGATTTGGAATCGCTAAAAAAATATGAGAAAGAGCTTAAAAACGAACTTAATATAGTGCGGCAGAGAGTAAGAGAGCTGAAGTCTACAAGATAGCAGACAATTTTTTTTGCGCATAAATTTAAGTGTTTGCTTAAACACTTAAACAGAAAGAAGGTGATTAAAATGGCAGAAAAAAAGAACGGATGTGGCTGTGGATGTATTCCGCTGAAGCAAACCAGTGAGAAACCAGCCAAAGGCAAAAAGAAAACCAAGAAATCTAAGTAGGTAGTGCATTGTACGGCATCGCCAAAGGGGATGGGAGTGTAAAGGAAAATTCCTGCCCCCTTTGGTCTATTTGCAGTTCCGGGGACACCTTACTTATCTTTCTTTTTTGGCCCAGGTTTCTGAGGCCTCAGCCTGCGGTTCAAAAGAAGTTCCATTTTTTCAATAAACGAATCCTCCCCCAAAGGCCGTCCGGTTCGTTCATGCTTCCTTAATAATTCTATTTCCGCTTCCTGCAGATCAAGGGCTAAAAATTTTTTCCAGCTTTTATTGACCATTTCACCCAATGGCTTTGTTTTTACAAGAATATCATCTTTGCCGTTCATATGCGGCTCGGCACTGCTCCAGGGCCACGCCTCCGGTTTTTTGACCAAGCCGGCCCGGACCGGATTCAATTCCACGTATCTCGTGCATGCCAAAAGATATCGCTCGTCCATGATAAATGATGAAAACCTTCCCTGCCATAAATGACCGCGCCAGCCTTCATGAAAATTGATTCGCCGGGTGTATCGTCTGTGCGCCTCACCAATGGCAAGATTTAAACCATCCTTTGTTTTCAGGACGGTTATCAGGTGAATGTGGTTGGGCATAAGACAATACGCCCAAATCTCCACATGATACTTCCCACACCATTCGGCCATTAATTCCAGATAGGAATGGTAATCTTCATCATTGAAAAAAGTGTGCTGCCGCCTGTTCCCCCGCTGGATCACATGATGCGGAATTCCCGGCGCCACTGCTCTTGCCATTCGTGCCATGTTTATTTAAAAAAAAATATTCTGTTTCTTGTCAATAATTAAGTAAAGTGTCGATAATTAAGTAAGGTGTCCGTATGCCGTAACAACTGTTTTTCTAACAGGTTAAAGTCCTGTAGGGGGAATTGTCCGTACGCCTCCTTAGCACCGGGAAGCAGCGTCCGGGTAACCGGGGTTGTAAGTTTCCCATGGGCAAAGATGCAGGCCGTAACGAAAGTGAACCTACGTGTAGCCTCGTCAACTAAACTGGAGATGCCGATCTTTTGGACATCAAGAGAAGGCCGTTGTGTTTGAGACTGGAAACGGAAGCGTTTCAAATGATCTCTCGGGGAAGCAGGGATGGCATGTTTCGGAAGAAGAACAGCACAGTGCGGGAGACCCAATGTGGTGGCGGTTCAGAGCCGTCAACGGGTGCATATAAGGCTTGTCCGAAAGTGTACCGGGCCGTATTGGGAGTCGGAGGGGTTCATAGTACCGTTTGAGGACAAGGGACAACATAACCCTTGACTGAGGAAAGGGACCCTACTTTGTTCAAGCAACCAACGAGCGGAGGGTGAGGAGATTGCGTAATGCTATCAACTCCTGAAGAAATCAGGACGCTACAGAGGAAGCTTTATTGTAAGGCCAAGCAGGAACCGGCCTTTCGTTTCTACTCCTTGTATGACAAGGTATGCCGGGCAGACATTCTGAGTCATGCCTATAATCTTGTCCGGGCAAATAAGGGCGCACCTGGAGTTGACGGTGTGAGTTTTGAGTCCATCAGTGAAGGAGAAGGGAAGGGTAAATTTCTGCAAAGGTTGGAAGGGGAATTGAGGGAGAAACAATACCGGTGTCAGCCGGTGCGTCGGGTGTGGATTCCAAAGCCTGATGGCAGTCGAAGACCGCTCGGTATTCCCACAATCCGTGATCGGGTCGTTCAGATGGCGTTAAAGCTGGTGATCGAACCGATCTTTGAGGCCGATTTTTGCGATAGCTCCTACGGCTTTCGTCCGAAACGGTCAGCCCATGACGCAGCTGATGCGATAAGCAAAGCATTACTGACAGGACATCGTCAAGTTATAGACGCTGATTTGTCCAAGTATTTTGACACTATACCCCATGCCAAACTTCTGGCAGTCGTAGCCGAACGAATCAATGATAAGGCAGTTCTTGCACTGATCAAACAATGGCTAAAGGCACCGGTAGTTGAACAGGAAAATGGTAAGCGTCGGACGATTGGAGGCGGTAAGAATAATCGCCTTGGCACACCACAAGGTGGTGTAATTTCACCACTCCTGGCGAACCTGTACCTTCATATACTCGATAGGATATGGGAACGTCGGGATCTGTCGCGCCGATATGGCGCCAGACTTGTGAGATATGCTGACGACTGTCATACTCTGCAAGGGCAGTATAGATGCGCCTATGCAGCTGGTAAAGATGGTTCTGGACAGGTGTGATCTTCGACTCAACGAGAAGAAGACCTCGGTTATTAATGCTTACAAAGAAAGTTTTGATTTCCTTGGCTTTTGTTTTCAACTTCGTAGAAGTTCCCGAAGCGGTAAGTTGTATCCGCATGTAGAGCCATCCAAACGTTCTGTTAAGCGTGTTAAAGCCAGAGTGAAGGAGTTGACAGACCGTCGAAGGACGCCGGTCCCGCTTCCATATGTA
>JAJRPH010000139.1 GCA_024280875.1 Deltaproteobacteria bacterium
TATTATTAATTATAATTTTTTCAGCAGTCGTTTATATGACTTTTTTTAAATCCGGCCTTCCAACGGTTCGGAGCCCGGGTTTAAATAAAAGTCAAAATTTTGCGAATCAACAATCAATGCCTGCTTTTGATTTTTCCCGTAATTTATTTCCATCTGCGAAACCGGAATCACCTGCCGTTCATTTATACGTCGGTACCGTGGTTCTCTATGATATTGCCGGGAATCAGATTTCCCGGTTAACAGCTGCGGTTTCAAAAAGCGGTTGGGTCGCCATTCCTGCCCAACTTTGTGTCGGGGGATATCGCTGGTATTTTTATTCCGCCAAAGGAGATGAACTGGAAATTTTCGGGGGAATTATCGGGGATCATGATGATATCGGTATCTGGCAGTTTCAAAATACAAACCGGATATCCGGTCCGCCGGTATTTTCCGCAAAACCTGATCATCCAATGATCTGGATGTCTATTGTTTCGGATAAGAGCGCCGAATTGACTGACGTGTCGATTCTTTCCGAGCAGCAGAATTTTGATCAAATAGTTCTGGCCGAATCCATGAATGAGCCGGGTGTTTTTATTCAAGATCAAAAAATGGTGGGCTGGACATTCGGTGGCTCGACCGGCGGCGGGTATTTGTGGAAGGGACTGGATGAAAAAAATCGGGTTTATGAATTGAGTGTTTATGATTTTTACCGGCTGACGTTTGAGAACAGCCGTGAAGAACAGTTTATTATTGCATATTCCCTAAAAGATATGAGTTCCCTGGATCAGCTGGAAGCATTTGCAAACGGATTCCGCCTCGAACCGATGCTGTTTGACGACAATACCCCGGCCCGTCTGAAATCCAAGGCGGTGATAGTCAGAATGCGCTCGATTATTGCACAACTAATTGATGAAGGGAATCTCAATGGAATCGCATCTGTTTTTGACAGCAAGGCGCTGTCTGCGGTCGGGGATGTGCCTTTTTTGATTGATGTGCTGACTTTTGGCAATCATATTAACGGCCAGGAAGACTCCATTGATATGATTGAAAATGTGCTGGCAGGGCATGAGAAATTTAATAAAAGCCAGGTGTATCAAATACGGGAGTTTCAAAAAGGACTATACCGGAAGTGGCTGTCATTCCTGCTAAACGCCGGAAATTATGCAAAAGGCCTTGAAGTTTATCAGCGGGCTGCGAATTCTTTTAATAATGACCCTGAAATTCATCTGGCGGGCGTTAAGCTGGCACTGGTTTTTCATGACTGGGAGACGGCGGAAAAAATACTTTATTCCCATCAGTTCCCGCTCGACTTAACAGACAAGGTAAGAATCCTTGAAGGACAAATCGCGGAATTAAAATTTCAGGAAGATAAAATCGTGGTCCGTTTTTCTCCGGGAACCGGCCGGATACCGGTTACCGGCGTGTTAAATAATCGTTTGCGCCAGGATTTTATCGTTGACACCGGGGCATCCATGGTCACTATTCCAACGGCTGTTGCGGCAAAGCTGGGGATTAAAATCGATAAATCCATCCCGCTTCAGAAATTGACCACTGCCGGCGGCGTGATTGTGGCACCGCAAATTACTCTCCATTCGATTCAACTGGATGGATGGACGGAATATAATGTCCCGGCATATGTGCTTGACATGCCGAATCAATCCGGTTTCGGCCTTTTGGGGCTGAACTATTTAAATCGTTTCCGTATGGATTTGAATACAAAAGCCGGGGTATTAACGCTGGCACCTCGCTAACCCGAATTTCTCATGAGCCGGAGCAATTCAGGAACTGCGTTATTCAGCGTATACTTTTTTTGCTTCGACGATTCTATAAATATCGGATACATCGCTAATTTTAATTTCATGGAACCCTGCTGATTCAAGATTACTTTCAATTTCTTTTCTCTTCTCAAAGGCAGGAGCTATTTCGCCTTGCGCAGAAAACAAGCCCAATCGTCCGTTATTTTCGAGGGAATTATACATATTCTTATAAAGCATTATTCGTCGTTCTGGGGCAAAATGCACCATTGTAAATGAACTTATAATGCTATTAAATTTGATTCCATTCGGCACCGCATCAGGAAACTCACCATTAATTAACTCAATATTTTCAATATTATTACAGCGAATATTTTTGTTTAACTTGGAAATCATTTCAAAGCTGAAGTCTATTCCAATGACTTTTTTTGTTATTTTTGATGCCGGGATAGTTCCGAGTCCTGTTCCACATCCAATGTCGAGCACAATATCATTATCTTGTACCACTGCTTCTATCATATTCTGCAATTCACGGGCATAGGCTGGGTCAAGTTTTACAGAAAACTCGTAGAACAAAGACCAAAGCTTATAAAATGAGATGATTTTTTCTGCTCTTTCCCCTTGGAATCCGTGAGAGTAGTCAGTTGTTTTAATGTACAACCATCTTAATGGTTTCCAAATGCTCATATATAAATCAATATAGAATTTTAACCGTCTATAGAAAAACTATTGCGCTTGCCAATGACGGCGTCATGGGGTTTATGGTAGCACTGACGTATCCTGCTTTTGTCTCTGTCTGAATTTTAGAACCCGTGGATCCATGACTTTGCGCCACAACGGGGGGATGAACGCCAGCACAATCATTCCCGCATACCCGGTCGGCAGCTGCGGGCTTTCATCATAGTGACGCAGTAACTGATAGCGGCGATCGGGTTTGTAATGATGATCTGAGTGTCGCTGTATATTAAACAGAAAATGGTTGGTCATCCAGTTGCTGGAATTCCAGGAATGCCAGGGACGGATCGGTTCATATTTTCCCGGTGCGATTTCTTTGCGCAGCAGCCCGTAATGCACTACGTAGTTGGCATTCTCAACTAAAACAATCGCGATAAAACTTTGTGCAAAAAGATAAAAAATACCCATTCCACCGAATACCACGGCAATGAGAACCGTGACAGCCATCTGGGCCAGGA
>JAJRPH010000140.1 GCA_024280875.1 Deltaproteobacteria bacterium
AACTTTAAGCTTGATTTTCGGTTTAAATAATTAGTGGGGCTAAAATTTCGCCATGTGTCAAATTAATTGGCCCCAGAAAATCTCTGCCTTCGCGGGAATCCAGTGCCGTATACTCTTTTCAACGATGATATGCAAAGGGGCAACACCATGATGAAAATGAAAATTCTGGTGGCAAACAGGGGTGAAATCGCGGTACGCATCCTGCGCGCGGCAGCTGAATTAAGCCTTCCCTCTGTTGCGGTATATTCCGAAGATGACACGGCATCCCTTCATTGCCGCCTGGCCGATAAAAGCATAGCTCTGCCCCAAAAAGGCGTTGCAGCGTATTTAAACATTAAGCAGATGATTGCGGCAGCAAAAAAATTTGATTGCACCGCCATTCATCCCGGATACGGGTTTCTATCGGAAAATGCTGACTTTGCCCGCCAATGTGAGAAAGAAGGCATCATTTTTATCGGTCCAGCCGCAAAGATCCTCACCCTGTTTGGGGATAAAACCCGGGCGCGTGACCTGGCAAAAAACTGCGGCATACCGGTTCTTCCCGGAAGCGTCGGTCCCGTCGATCTTGCTCAAACAAAAGATTTTTTTACATCGCTCGGGGACAACGCCTCAATCATGATCAAAGCGGCTGTCGGCGGCGGCGGACGGGGTATACGGGCAGTTTTTCGCATCGAAGAGATTGAAACGGCGTATCCTCTTTGTCAATCTGAAGCCCTTGCAGCGTTTGGCACTAAAGACCTCTATGTTGAAAAGCTCATCCCCATAGCCAGACATATTGAAGTGCAGATTCTTGGTGACGGTGGGGGTAATGGCGGGGGTGAAGGATTCGGCAACGTCTCCCATGTTTATGGGAACGTGAATGCACGTTGCAGCGCCGCAACCAGAAAATTATGGAAATAGCTCCAAGCCCGGCCATTGATCAAAACCTTCGGGACCAGTTGACCAATGCCGCAGTCCGGCTGGCAAAAAAAGTTAAATACAAAGGACTTGCCACGGTCGAATTCCTCGTGGATGTTGATGCAGCAGCAAATAAAAATGCATTTTACTTTCTGGAAGTCAACCCCGGGCTCCAGGTGGAACATACGGTGACAGAGGAAGTAACCGGCATTGACCTGGTAAAAGCACAAATCCAAATTGCTTTCGGAAAATCTATGGCAGACCTGGGGCTGCAGCAGAAAAAGATCCCGTTGCCATCGGGTTATGCTGTTCAGCTTCGCGTCAACATGGAAGAGATTGATAAAAACGGCGGCATCCGGCCAGCCAGCGGCACGCTCACAGCATTCAGCCCGCCCCTGGGCTCGGGGATTCGCGTGGACACCTTTGGATATCCTGGGTATGTCACCCGCCCGGCCTTTGATTCATTGCTGGCCAAGCTGATCTGCCGTTCATACTCCACAGACTATGCCGACGTTCTGACAAAGGCCTGTCGGGCTCTTCGCGAATTCCAGATTAACGGCATTAACACCAATATCCTGATGCTGCAAAATCTTCTCATTCACCCGGATGTTAAAACAAATAATGTGACCACCCGATTTGTGGAAGATCATATCCGGGAACTGGCTGATCCTGAAAATACCTGCCACACCCCGTTATATGTTAATCCTCAAAAATTATGCGATGGGTCAGTGAATTCTCTTGCAGCAACTCCCGTCAACAACATCCAGGGCCCGAAAAATACACAAGCCGTGTTAACCCCTATGCTGGGAACCGTTGTCAATATTTCAGTGGCCCAAGACAATGCTGTGCATAAGGGACAGCCGGTGGCGGTGGTTGAAGCCATGAAAATGCATCACATCATTGAAGCCCACATTAGCGGCATTGTCCGCATGATATGTACTGATGAAGGCGATACCCTGTTCAAGGGTCAGAGCATCCTTTTTATTGAACCCATGGACGTGGCAGGTTCAGACACAGCGGCTGAAAAATCGAAAAGCCCGGATGAAATCCGACCGGACCTGAAAGAAGTGTTTGAGCGCCATCGGGTCGGCCTGGACGAAGCCCGCCCCGAAGCTGTGGAAAAGCGTCGTAAAACAGGACAGCGGACCGCCCGGGAAAATATAGCTGATATTGTGGACCCGGACAGTTTTATCGAATACGGCGCACTGGCAGTGGCTGCTCAGCGGCGGCGACAGTCTTTAGACGACCTGATCAAAAAAAGCCCGGCCGATGGACTCATAACCGGGATCGGCAGCGTTAACGCTGAATTGTTTGATTCCCTGGTGACAATAGCTTATGATCATGGTAAAGCTATCAACATGGCGTCGTTTCTGGAAATTGACGATGTGATCGACCCCAGAGACACCCGACGCTGGATCACACGCGGCGCACGTTCGCTGCCGCCGGTTGCAGTCCGCACCGAAAAAAAACGACCGAATATCGATACATGGTAAAAAATTTAATATGTTACAAGCAATAACCCTCTGGGCCGGTAAAAACGCCTATGCTAAAATCAAGGATTCCGGGCTAAAACCTGATGACGTCAAGGTCGTGGCCGGGGCGGCAGGCGGCCCCAAATGGCTGATCCTGGAACGCTTAGACCGCGCACTGTTTTCCCAATGGTTTTCCGGCCGAAAAAAACCGCTGTTTCTGATCGGCGCGTCCATCGGCTCATGGCGGTTTGCAGCTGCGTCACAAAAAAATCCGTTGGCTGCCATTGACCGGCTCCGAGATGCCTACATCAGCCAGACCTATAAAACAAAACCTACCCCGGCGGATGTCAGCAGGGAAGGAGAAAATATTTTAGACCGGATGCTGGATGGGAATGGAGAATCTGCTGTTTTATCCCATCCCTATCTTCGGCTAAATGTCATGAGCGTCCGGAGTAAAGGCCTGACCGGGCAAGACAGAAAATCCGCCCTGATCCCCGGCCTGATGCTGGCAGCAATCGGAAATACCGTCAGCCGCAAATTTCTGAAAATTTTTTTTGAAAGAGCCCTGTTTCATGATTCCCGTGATCTCCCGCCGTTTTATGATATGAACGAATTTCCCATTCACCGGGTCAGACTTTGTGCAAAAAACCTCAAACCTGCACTCATGGCTTCCGGGGCTATTCCCCTG
>JAJRPH010000141.1 GCA_024280875.1 Deltaproteobacteria bacterium
ATGGAAGATGACACCCTGCTGGAATCCATCTATGATATGTCTGATTTGCTGGTTAAAAAATCCATCTGGGCCTTTGGCGGTGATGGATGGGCTTATGATATCGGCTACGGCGGGCTGGATCATGTCATCGCTTCCGGCGAAGACGTGAATATTCTGGTAATGGATACCGAGGTGTATTCCAATACCGGTGGCCAGGCTTCTAAAGCGACGCCCACCGGGGCAGTGGCAAAATTTGCCGCTTCCGGAAAAAAGATCGGCAAAAAAGACCTGGGGCACATTGCCATGACTTATGGATATGTTTATGTGGCGTCGGTCTCCATGGGCGCCAATAAACAACAGATGCTCAAGGCGTTCATTGAGGCGGACAAATATCCTGGCCCTTCATTGATCATCTGCTATGCGCCGTGTATTAATCAGGGGTTAAAAGCCGGCATGGGTAAAAGCCAGGAAGAGGAAAAACTGGCGGTAAGCAGCGGTTACTGGCCTTTGTACAGGTACAACCCGGAACTGGAAAAAGAGGGGAAGAATCCGTTTGTCCTGGAGTCCAAAAAACCGGACGGAACTATCCAGACCTTTTTGGGTGGTGAAAACAGGTTTGCCTCCCTGGAAAAAACATTTCCCGAAGAATCCAAAAAACTGCGCGCCCGGATTGAAGAAGAACTGGACAAACGGTATACGACATATAAAAATATGGCGGACCCGAATGCGGTTTGCAAGGATCCTGAGAAAACCGAATAATGATTTGATGGGTAACAGGAATAGAAAATAATACCTTCAAAATGCAGGGTGTATTTTTTGTTTGTCGTGGAGTTTAAAAAGAGGCCGCTTGGGTATCCAAGCGGCCTCTTTTTTTGTGCGCCTATCATTGCCGGGTTAAAATTCGGGAAATCATATTGATAGCTTGTTTGTAAATCAGTAATTTAGTATGAAGTTAAAGCGGCACAGATATTTTTTTTATTCAGTTCGGGTTAATAAGCATAATCATGCTGTATGGTACCAAGTCAGTTCAAAAGGAAATAAAAATGGATGGCAGATCGCTGAATATTTATCGGGATAAAATTGAAAAGCTGAAATCAATAATCCCTGAAGCGTTTACGGAAAAGCGAATCGATTGGGAAAAGCTAAAAGCAGCCCTTGGTGAGGATATTGAATTTAAAAATGAACGATATGTCTTAAACTGGGCCGGAAAATCCAACGCGTTTAAAGTGTTGCAGGCGCTGACAACAGCGACGCTGGTTCCTGACAGGGCTGCGTCGGTAAATTTTGATGAGACCGGACATGTTTTTATTGAAGGTGAAAATCTTGAAGTCCTGAAAGTTTTGCAGAAATCCTATTTCGGCAAAATCAAAATGATCTACATTGATCCCCCGTATAACACTGGTAATGACACGTTTATCTATCCGGACCGGTTTTCCGAAACACGAGACGCCTATTTTGAAAGAATCGGCGACAAGGATGAAGCCGGCTATATGACCCGTGAGGGGTTGTTCCGCAAAAACAGCAAGGACAGCGGGCATTATCACTCCAACTGGCTGTCCATGATGTATCCGAGACTGTTTCTGGCACGGAATCTGTTAAAAGAAGACGGGGTTATTTTTGTAAGTATTGATGATAATGAGGTGCATAATTTACGGCTGTTGATGAATGAGGTGTTTGGGGAGGAGAATTGTTTGGGATGCATCACCATTGTCAGCAATCTAAAGGGTCGAAGCGATGATAAGTATTATGCAACTGCTCATAATTATTTGTTGATATATACAAGAGGAGAGTTTGAATCAATGGGGGTTCCTCTTCCAGAAGAATACTGGGATGACTATCCAGAGACTGATGCAGATGGGAAAAGATATAGGCTGCTCGGGTTAAGAAAACGTGGTTCTGGTGCAAGGAGAGAAGACCGGCCTAACATGTTTTTTTCTGTTTTTGTTGACAAAAAATCGGGTAAAGTCTCCTTGAAAAAATCAAGTATTTTCTCCGAAGAGGTAATTCCAAAACTATCCGATGGTTCGGATGGTCGTTGGCGATGGGGTAAAGAAACTGTGAGTAATAGAATTGAAGATTTAATGGGAAAAACAGTCGGTGCAGATAAAAGATGGGATGTTTTTCAAATTGATTTTGCTGAAAATGATGAAGGTGCTAAGAGGATAAAACCCAAAACAATCTGGACTGGTTCAGAATTCGCCAATGAGTATGGAACATTAGAAACAAAAAAAATTTTAGGGAAGAAGATTTTTGACAATCCTAAACCAACAGGCCTTATTAAATATTGTCTTGAACACGCAACGACAAACAAAGACATTATTCTCGATTTTTTCTCCGGCTCCTGCACAACTGCTCACGCCGTCCTCGACCTCAACAAACAAGACAACGGCAATCGCAAGTTTATCTGTGTCCAGCTTCCTGAAAAATGTGATGAAAAAACCGAGGCGTTTAAAGCAGGCTACAAAACCATTGCCGATATCGGCAAGGAACGCATTTGCCGGGTCATCAAAAAGATAAAAGACAGTGAAAACGGCAATCTGCCTTTTGAAAAAGCAAAACAGGATCTGGGGTTCAAGGCCTTCACGCTCCAGTCATCCAATTTTAAAATCTGGCAGGGCGACAATATTGAAAACGGCAAACAACTTGAAAAACAGATGCTGCTTCACCTTGATTCCGTTAAAAAGGACGCGGAAAAAGAAAACATGCTGTTTGAACTGCTGTTAAAGTCCGGCCGGGATCTTAATTCAGCCATAGAGAACACCGGGGATTATTACAGAATCAATGACAAAGAAATGATTATCGCGCTTACAAAAATTGATGAAAAAATTGTGAACGCCATTCTGAAAGACAAACCCCAAATATTTATTACCCTTGACAGACTGTTTGAAAACAATGACCAGTTAAAAACAAATACGTTGCTGCAAATGAAAGATGCCGGCATTGGATTTAAGGTGGTGTGACAAGGAAGGCTTTTGTAAAGTCGTCATAAATGGAGGACTGCAAAATGAATGCACTGGAACTTCTTGAAAAAATAAACGCTGGCGAAACAAGCCGGGTGCAGTTTAAAAGGGAGATCAGCTCTCCTGATGCCCTGGCCGCTGAAATGACTGCAATGGCAAATTCTTCGGGCGGTATAATATTAGTTGGCGTTCAAGATGGGACCGGGGAAATCGTCGGGTTGGATTATGGTGAAATACAGCACACAGGAAGTCTTGCTGCCAATATTGCCACAAACAATTTGATTCCCCTTGTTTATATTGAAACGGAAGTGATAGCACTGGAAACGGAAAACCAGAAAAAACATGTTTTGGTAATATATGTTAAAGAAGGCGTTAACAAACCATACAAGGATAAGAATCTTACTGTCTGGATTAAACAGGGGGCGGACAAGCGAAGAGTTACTGAGAATTTTGAAATGCTTCGATTGTTTCAGAGTTCAGGAGCTCTGTTTGCTGATGAAATGACAGTCCCTGATACTGATATTAAAGACGTTAATGTCGATTACTTTCATGCATATTTCAATAAGACATTTGAAGAAAGCTTTGAAGAATCAGGACTGAATTTTAAAAAGGTTCTGATTAATATGAACATCATACGAAACGATAAATTAACCCTTGGCGGGCTTTTATTTTTCGGGAAAGATCCCCAGCAATATAAACCTGCTTTTTGCATAAAAGCCGTATCTTTTTTTGGCAACAGTATTGGAAGCACAGAGTATCGAGACAGTGAGGATATGAGAGGAACTATCCCTGAATTATTCGAAAAAGCGGTGGCTTTTTTATTAAGAAACCTTAAGAAAACACAGCAGGGCCAGAATTTCAACATGCCTGGGAAACTGGAAGTATCGAAAATCGCCCTGGAAGAGATCCTGCAAAATGCTCTTATACATAGAGAGTATTTTAAAAATGCGGCGATCAGGGTCTTGCTGTTTGATAATCGAATAGAAATTATTAGCCCTGGCAATTTGCCGAACAGCCTGACAGTGGAAAATATCAAATTCGGAAATTCGGTTATACGCAATAACTTGTTAGCATCCTATTGTGTTAATGCCATGCCCTATCGCGGTCTTGGCTCTGGCATAAGAAGGGCTGTTAAAGAACAGCCGAATATTGAGTTTACTAATGACGTAGACGGTTTGCAGTTTATCGTAACAATACCAAGACCTGAAGAAAAACGATGAAACTCCATTTTGATCCCAACCAGCAGTATCAGCTTGATGCCGTTCAATCCATTATTGATATTTTTGAAGGCCAGCCTTTAAATCAGGGGGATTTTGGCTTTTCGATTTCAGGAAACGGCCAGCTTTTTAATGAAAATGGCGTTGGCAACCGGATTGTTATTTCCGATGAACAGATCTTGAAAAATCTGCGGGTGGTTCAGGGGAAAAACGGATTGGCCGATATATCCGAAAACCTGGACGGCATGCATTTTTCCATTGAGATGGAGACCGGCACAGGAAAGACTTATGTCTACATCAGAACGATTTACGAACTGAATAAAAAATACGGTTTTAAGAAATTTGTGATTGTTGTTCCGAGTGTTGCCATTCGCGAAGGTGTGTTAAAAAATCTTGAAATTACCTTTGACCATTTTCAGAACCTCTATGACAGAATCCCCGTTCATTTTGATGTGTATGATTCGAAAAAAGTGTCCGGCCTCAGGGGCTTTGCCTCAAGCAATGCGATTCAGATTCTGGTGATCAATATCGATTCGTTTGCAAAGGATGCAAACGTTATCAACCGGGAAAATGACAAACTGACCGGCAAAAAACCCATTGAGTTTATTCAGACCACCAGACCGATTGTCATTGTTGACGAACCCCAGAATATGGAAACCGAGATTCGGAAAAAGGCCATTGAAAATCTGAATTATTCCTGCACACTTCGTTATTCCGCCACGCATACCAATCTATATAACCTGATTTACAGTCTGGACCCGGTCAAAGCATATGACCTCGGTCTGGTGAAGCAGATCGAAGTAGACTCCATTGTTACTGAAAACGATTTTAATGATGCGTTTATCAAGCTTGAAAAAGTATCTGCCACAAAAACACGGACGTCCGCCAGAATTTTAATTGATGTAAATACAAATGACGGCGTTAAAAGAAAAACCGTTAGCGCGCGAGTCGGGGACGACCTGTATAAACTTTCCAAAAACAGGGAAATTTATAAACAGGGGTATATTATCAATGGTATTGATGTGGCTGCTGAATATATTTCCTTGTCCAATGGCGAGGACCTTTTTGTGGGCGACGCCCAAGGCGGCATGACGGATGAAATAATGAAATTCCAGATAGAAAAAACCGTGAAAGAACATTTTATAAAGGAAAAGAAATATCAGGATAAAGGGATTAAAGTTCTTTCCCTGTTTTTTATCGACCGGGTTGCCAACTACCGTCAGTATGATGAGGCGGGAAATCCGGTGCATGGAAAATTCGCAAAATGGTTCGAAGATGCATTTAAATCAATCAGTTCAAAATCAGCATACAAAGGCCTGATTCCTTTTTCCGTCGAAGAAGTTCATAACGGATATTTTGCAAAGGATAAAAAAGGAAAATTCAAGGACTCTCAAAAAGCGGCAAAAGCTCAATCCGATATTGATACGTTCAAGCTGATAATGAAGGACAAAGAGCGGCTGCTCAGCACGGATGAGCCGTTACGGTTTATATTCAGCCATTCCGCCTTACGTGAAGGCTGGGACAGCCCGAATGTTTTTCAGATATGTACATTAAATGAAACCCGGTCTGAATTAAAGAAAAGACAGGAGATCGGAAGGGGACTGCGGCTTGCGGTTGATCAGTCCGGCTTAAGAATTCAAAACCCGTTAATCAATAAACTGACGGTTATTGCCAATGAAAGTTATGAAGATTTTGCAAAACAGCTCCAGAACGAAATAGAAAATGAGTGCGGCGTTTCATTTAAAGGGCGTATCAAAAACAGGAAAAATCAAAAAACGGTGAAATATCGCAAGGGGTTTGATCTTGATGAGAATTTTTTAAAGCTTTGGGATAAGATAAAATATCAGACAAGATATAGAGTTATGTATGAAACCGGAGACCTTGTTGAAAAAGCATCAAAGGCTATTGGAAACATGCCTGAAATAAAAGAGGCGGTTATAAAGTCTACAAAAACAGCGGTAAAATTTGATGAAGGCGGTATTATCAGTGACGTTGTCTCAAGCTATTCAACTGTCTGGGATAACACGTTTCAGGTTCCTGACGTTCTTTCATATATTCAGAATAAAACCGGTTTGACCCGGTCAACCATCATGCAAATCCTAACCCGATCAAACAGGCTTGATGATCTTCTTGTCAATCCCCAGTTGTTTCTTGATAGCGCGGTTGCTGAAATAAATGAAGTATTGAACGGTCTGATGATTGACGGTATCAAGTATGAAAAAATTGGCGATGTTGAATATGAAATGCGCTTGTTTGAAGAGTATGAAATTCATGTGAATGACCTGACATTTTATATTTCTCAAAAAGAAAAAACAATTTATGGCAACATGGTGCCGCTTGATTCCGGTATTGAGTATCAGTTTGCAAAGGACTGTGAAATAAGAGAAGACATTGAATTTTATTTCAAACTGCCGTTCTGGTTTAAAATTAAAACGCCTATCGGCAATTACAATCCTGACTGGGCACTGATAAAGACAAACGAGTCAACAATCTATTTTGTTGCGGAAACTAAATCGGAAAATCAGGAACTGAAAATAAGTGAAAAAAGAAAGATAAAATGCGGCAAGGCGCATTTTGATGAATTTGACGGCGTTAAATACCGGCAGGTTGTGAAAGTTTCGGATTTGGATTAGGATTGCCGGAGATTTTAAATATCAGGGAGTGCTTGGGCTTGACTACGGGAAGAGCCGAACACCTGATCTGCTTGAAACATGGAACGGGAGAAAACCAATTTACATTTTTAATGAAGATCAGGTCCCGATCGGAATCACAACCGATGTTGATCTGGAAAGTAGAGTAGTTACACAAAGAGCTTTACCATCATCCGGGATGAAGATAAAAAAACAGAAAACCCGAAAAAAATGATCAGAAAATCCAAAAGAAAGAACCGGAAGAAAAAATAACCTATGTTAAAAAAAGAAACCATCGCCGAATGTATCCGTTGCGGCACCTGCTGCATGAAAGGCGGGCCGGCTCTGCATGATGAGGATAAACAAATTATCGACCAAGGCGATATACCGCTGACGGCACTTTATACCATCCGAAAAGGTGAGCTTGCTCGTGATAATGTCAGTGGCGGAATGATCCGGCTGCATGCGGAAATTATTAAAATCAAGAGCCGGCCGGATTCCAGTGCCTGTATTTATTTTAACGATACGGATGCGTCATGTAAAATTTATGACAATAGGCCTGTTGAATGCCGAACTCTGGAATGCTGGAATACAAAAAAAATTGAGTCAATCTATGCGCAAAACCGGCTTACCCGATGCTTGGTGCTGAAAACAGTTGAATGGCTGACAGACCTTGTTCAGACCCATGAAGCCGAATGTTCTCTTGATCGAATCCAGGTTCTGGTCAAAAACCGGGAGTCTGGTGATTCAACCGCTACATGCGGTCTTAGCGAAATTATTAATTATGATTTTCATTTGCGAAACCTGGCAGCCGA
The DNA here is from genome assembly GCA_024280875.1 of Deltaproteobacteria bacterium. Taxonomy (GTDB): domain Bacteria; phylum Desulfobacterota; class Desulfobacteria; order Desulfobacterales; family Desulfosalsimonadaceae; genus SURF-3. The sequence continues at coordinate 7,602 of JAJRPH010000141.1, forward strand.
AAAAGGAAAAATTGCACCGGATATGCATGATTTTCTGTTCGGCCGTCCTCTTTCTGAACTCTTCAGCCATCAGTTCGGAGTGAAGATCGAAAAATCAAAACCAGAATAGTCGTTATTTTATTATCGCGTTTGATTCTGGCGGAGAGGCACATAGCGGTTGGGTCTGATTAGATCTTTGTGCGTGGGAATGTATCGCAGTTTCGTCCTGAAAATATGAGGATTCCAAAGGCGGAGATGATTGTGGCGGGGCCTGGGGCAGGGATTCGGATGCTTTGAATTCGGGACTTTTATTGTCTTCAACAGGTACAAGGGGTTTTTCTGCCCGAAGGCTTCTAATTGCAACGTTGGATGATTCAGCAGCTTTTAGAAAGCTGCGGTGGCTTTCGGCCATGACATTTAAATACGTTTCATGGGCTTTTGCTGTCTGATCTTGAATATGTTGATAAGTCGCAGTTAAAGAGTCGTTATCACCAGTTTTCGGCCTCGCTGGATTTGGTTGAGGAAAGTCTTTTATTCCGCCAGGCGGTGGATACGGTTTTCCATAGTTTGTGCCGGTTAAGGTGACCGTCATTTTAGGTTTTTTCTTTTTTGCAGGGTCACTGATGGGGCCATTGTCTTTCCACAGATAACTAAAATCCGGTGAAATGCCTGCGATGACGAGCTTTCCGAGCCCTTTAAAGAAGCTTGTGACGCCATGCTCATTTTTGGTATCCATGTTAATGGCAAAATGGGGTCTGTCTGCTAAAATTTTTTCGACAAAACCAGTCAGAACATTATTGGGACCGACTTCTATAAATGTTCGAACCCCGGCGTTGTACATAGTCTTGATTTCTTTTGTAAAAAGAACCGGGTGATCGATTTGACGGGCAAGTGATTCGCGTATTGCTGATGGTTGCTTCTGATGTGGTTTGCCGCTGACATTGGAATAAAAAGGAATTTGCGGTTTTTTAAAATCAAATTTTTTTAAATAATTTAAAAAGGGCTTGCCAACTTTGCTCATCATAGAGGAATGGAATGCTGCAGATACAGGAAGACGTTTAAATCTCAGGTCGTTTTCATTCATGGTCTGTTCAATCTTTTCCATATCAGCAACCGGTCCGGAAAGGACAATCTGGCCGGGACTGTTATAGTTGGCAATGATAATTTGGGTTTTAAGCTGATTGAGTATTTCTTGAACCTTGTCGGCATCACTGAAAACGACCGTCATCGTGCCGGGGTCTGGAGCGGCTTTGGCCATCAACTCGCCCCGTTTCATGCAAATCTCTAACAAACTTTTTATATCCAGGATGCCGGCATCGTACAGGGATGAGATCTCGCCAAGGCTGTGTCCTCCCACGCAATCAGGCTTAATACCGAGACCTTTGAGGAGTCGGGACATCGCTACACATGTCGTTAAAACCCCGGGTTGCGACCACTGGGTCAAAGAAAGCTTGTTGGCCTGGGCTATTTTTTCTTTTTCTGAAAAAACCGGTAACGGGAAGACGACTTTGTGCAGTAATTCCTTTGCCCTTCGGTTCCGGTCGCAGGTTGCTGATAAGTCCCAGACATCCATGGCATCGCTAAAATGCATGGCAAGGTCCGCGCCCATGCCGATATAAACGCTGGCTCCCTGTCCGGGGAACAGAAAAGCAATGCCGCCGGGCTTTGTTTTTTTTAAAGTACAGTTGATTCCGTTGGGCAATACAAATCCCTGGTCCTGTTTTTCTGATAATATTTTTATCACATCATCGAGTTTTGTTTTAAGATCATTTTCATCTGTTGCGACGAGGGTTAATTTTGCGGGTGACGACAGGTCAAAAGCCTCTTGCGAAGATTTGGCAAGATAAGTTAGCTTGTTTTTTGTATCTAAGACTTTTGAAATTTCCCGGCATTGTTTTTGGAGTTCTTTGGCGCTGTTTGCGCATAACACAATTAGTTCACACGGGAAATTACGTATTCGCCATGCTGAATTTCCCGGCCCTTTATATTCTTCTACGGTTGCGTGAAAATTTGTCCCGCCAAAACCGAAAGAGCTGATCGAAGCCCTTCTTGGATGCGAGTTGTCCCTGACCCAGGGTCTGGATATGGTATTTAAGTAAAATGGGCTTTTTTCAATTTCCAGCATGGGATTGGGTCTTTCAACTTTGATAGTGGGGGGAAGTACCTTGTGATGGAGCCCCATGATCGCTTTGATTATCCCTGCCGCTGCCGCCGTACTCTTCGTATGACCGATTTGTGACTTTATCGATCCGAGCGCGCACCATTGCTTTTCATTATGTCCGGTCTCAATGCCGAATACCTGATTCAGCGCCTGGAGTTCGATTTTATCTCCCGGGCGTGTAGCGGTCCCGTGGGCTTCGAGTAACTCAACTGTTTGAGGGCTGTATGATGCGGTATCATAACATCGTCTGATCGCAGAGGCCTGGCCTTTTGCTGACGGTGCGTATATGCTTGATCCTTTGCCGTCTGATGACGCGCCGATGCCTTTGATGACTCCGTAGATCAGGTCGCCGTCGCGTTCGGCATCTTCAAGTAGCTTAATGGCAAGCATTCCGATTCCCTCTCCAAGAACCATGCCGTCGGCTTGATCGGAAAAGGGTCGGCAATCGTGTGTGGGAGACAGTGCCGGCGTTTTGGAAAAACTGACAAATAAAAAAGGATCATTGGTTGTATCTGCGCCGCCGACAATGACCACATCAGATGTTTTTGCAGATAACTCCAGGATTCCCTGGTACAGAGCCGAGAAAGAGCTGGCACATGCTGCATCAGTCGTACAGTTCAGACCGCCCAGATCAAAATAATTTGCGATACGTCCGGCGACCACGTTTCCGAGAAGACCGGGGAATGTACTCTCTTTCCAAGGAGCCCGGGTTGCCATGATCCGTTCACAGATGTCTTCAATCTCAGTTTCCGGGAGTCCTGCTTCGCGCATGCCTTTTACCCAGGTGGGCTTCGTTAGTCGGGTCGCCATCTCACCGAGCAACTCCAGGCTGGCTGCTACGCCGAGAATCACACTGATTCGGCTGCGATCCATCTTCTCAAATTTTTCCTTAAAGGCGTCCTTGATAACCTGTTTGGCGACCACCAGACTAAGCAGCTGAGACGTGTCAGTTGCAACCAGGTTTGTCGGCGGGATACCGAATTCCATGGGGTCAAATTCAATAGGATCAAGAAAGGCGCCCTGTTTGCAGTAAGTTTTATCCGGTGCAAGAGGATCAGGGTCATAGTAGTGTTCAATCAGAAAATGACTTGGCGGCACGGGGCCGACCATATCTTTCCTATCGGTAATATCCCGCCAGTACCCCTGTATGTTATGAGAACCTGGAAACAGACAGCCGATACCGATCACTGCAACCGGAGGCATTTTGGCCTTTGTTGTTTTTGATGTTGTATTTTGTTTCGTTGTTTTTAGAGGAGACATGACAAAATTTCCTTAAAATATTTGTCCATATCCTGCTTAGGGTCCGTAAATAAATAATTCCCATCAGTTCGTCTTTGAACTGAGTTAAGTTATCATTTTTGATATTGTGCCCTTATTGTCCTGATTGTTTAAAATGTTATTACGAAAGGATGCCGGAACCTTATAATGGTCATTATATCTATATGAAAAAATTTTGCCGCCGGCTTTTGATTCACGTTCAAAAACCGTTACATTTTTATAACCCGTTTTTTTTAGACGGTGTGCTGCCGTGAGGCCGGATGCCCCAGCCCCTATGATGGCAATTTTTAAATTTTTATCTGTTTCAACAATCGTCGGATCTGGTGGAGAATATTCATACTGGTCAGTCAAATAGATGAAAAGGAACATGCTTGATGCGATAAGAAACCCTATCGAAACACTAATTAATTTAAACTTACTTAGTTTCATCTCAATGGCTTTTATTCTATAAGTATTTGATGATTAAGAAAAAAATCCTCAAACGGTCGATCATCGCCGGGCCTTGCGTACATTCCGATTCATGCGGGCGATGGCGATTTTTGATTTAACCATTTCTGCTGACATCTTTAAAATGGTGACTTGATCGGGCGGTGCCAGGGTTTCAGCTAAATACTGTTTTAATGTCTCCCCCCGCCTGAACTTCCCGCTGGATGTTCGAAAGATGGTGCCTGGTTCCAGGACAATCACGGATTCCGGAACCAGGCCCGTGGATTCGGTAATTTTTTTAGAAGCCCTGTCCGCCAGTTTTTTATCATCGGTTTTGGCTCTTTGCTTATCCCTTTCAATAAATACGATCAGTCTTTCATTTTCATCATTTTCCGGAATATATCCGGTTGCCGCAACACATCCGATGCGGATTCCTGGGAAATCAGCCAGAGCCATTTCAATCATCTGGGGTGAATAATTTTGTCCCCGGATGATAATAAGATCTTTTTCACGGCCATATAGGTAAAGATCTTCCTTGAAAATAAATCCTGTATCCCCGGTATCAAGCCATTCGTCATACATCGCGGCGGCGGTGGCTGACGGATTGTTATAATATTCTTTCATGATCGAAGGGCCTTTTATAAAAACGGAACCGATGGTGCTGTCAGCGGCCTTTGCTCCTGCCTCGTCTCGGATTTTTACCTGAAAGCCGGGCAGGGGTTTGCCTAATGATATGATTGGGTTGCCGGAAGGATCAATTTTTGCCTGATCCTTTAAAAGCAGGTCCCGGTTAAAATGGTTGCAGACAAATTGCTGTTTCAGGTCTGAGAAAGTGACACCGAGTGTTGCCTCAGCCAATCCATAAACGGGGGTAAGCGCATGGGGAGAAAATCCATAAGGCTCAAAGCGCTTGATGAATTTTTCAAGCGCTGAAGAGGAAACAGTTTCACCACCGATCAGTGCGACCTGCCAGCTGGAAAGGTCGACGCCTTCAATCTCTTTATCTTTGATTTTTTCCGTACATAAACTGAAAGCAAAATTTGGCGCTCCGCTGATGATTGGCTTATAGGCTGAAATTGCCCGGAGCCAGACAGCCGGGCGAGTCACAAAAAGTTCCGGTGGTATCAGGACAAGATCGGCTGGCTGGGCAATAGCGAGCATGGCGCATCCGATCAACCCCATGTCATGATAAAGGGGTAGCCAGCTGAGTCCGCAATATGATGATCCATCAGTCTTATCTGCGTAGTAATTCAAGCCGAAATCAA
>JAJRPH010000005.1 GCA_024280875.1 Deltaproteobacteria bacterium
CTCTCTTAACTGCAGATCAAATATCCCTTTGCCCGGGCGTATCACAAAATCCCAGTTCGGTTCCTTTCTGGTATCTGCTGTTTTTATTGTTTGTTCTGAAGTATTCATACTTTAAAATGACTTTTTATATCAAAAAATTAACCGCGAATTTAACGAATTAACCAAAATCCAAACAACAAGCATTATGAACCACGGACCACGGACCACGAACCAAGTACTAAGCACCAAGTACTAAGCACCAAGAACCAGAACACCCCATCAAGTATCCCTATTATTATGCCATTTCCAGGCGGTTTCGATAATTGACGTAAGGTCAGAAAATACAGGTTCCCATCCCAGTTCATTCCGAATTCGCGTGGAATCTCCCACCAGGCGAGGGGGATCACCGGCACGGCGCAGGCCGATTTGTGTTGGAATATCACACTCGGTTACTTTCCGAGCAGTATCGATTACCTCTTTGACGGAAAACCCTTTTCCGTTTCCCAGGTTATAAGCACAGGCACCGTCCTGACTTCCCAGTTTTTCCAGGGCCAGAATATGCGCGGCGGCAATATCGGTGACATGGATATAATCCCGAATACACGTGCCATCGGGCGTATCATAGTCATCTCCAAAGATGGTGATATGCGATCGCTTTCCAGTGGCCGCATCCAGAATTAAGGGAATCAAATGTGTTTCCGGATCGTGTTTTTCACCTATTTCACTATCAGCATCAGCCCCGGCAGCATTAAAATACCGAAGGGAAATCGAGCGAATTCCATGGGCCAAATGAAAATCCTTGAGAATCTGTTCGACCATTAGTTTTGAATTTCCATAGGGATTTATTGGAAACTGGGAATGGTCTTCGGAAATGGGCATTTCCTTCGGTACACCATAGGTGGCGCATGTGCTTGAAAAAATGAACTTATCGATTCGATGATCCCGCATGACCTCCAACAGTGTCAGCGCTCCGGTCACGTTGTTTCGGTAATACTTGCCCGGGTTCTCTACTGATTCGCCCACATAGGCATAAGCGGCAAAATGCATCACCGCCTCCGGCCGGTATGTGGTGATCACTTCATCCAGGCGGGTCCGGTCCAGAATATCCCCTTTTTCCAGGGGGCCCCATTTGACAGCCCATGGATGCCCGTAAACCAGATTATCATAAGTAATCGGCGTATAGCCGGCCGCAGCAAGTGCTTTACAGGCATGGCTTCCGATATATCCCGCCCCGCCGGTAACAAGTATTCGTTTTTGGTTGGAATTCATTTTAGAAAAATCTCTCTGATTAAAATCGCGGACGTGCCCAGTGGATACAGACAAAAACTGGGAAAATTGATTTTTACCTCCCTACACAAACAAAAATTAGAAACTTCGTAAGCGTTCACAGGGCACCAGACCTGCTTTATTGCTGAGCACTTGAAGTACAAAAGTACGTCTATGCGCTCGGCGCCTCACATCTGCGGCACCCTGTGAATGCTTACACTTCATTGGTTGGAAGTGTATTAACAGTTGTTCCCCCGTGAACGGATACGAAACTTCTGTTTTTAAGAAAAAGCTTGTGAATATTTTATCAAAAATTGAATGGCTTAAATTTATAGAATTTCAAGGCCGGTTTGAAGAATTTCTATAGCAAGAGGATTGGATCCTTCAAAATCAGATTCTCTAAATGCATGAGGTTCTATTCTGGTATCAAATTTTCTTCTGAGTTTCATTAACTGGACTTGCATGTCAAAAGAGTCCGAGAGATCCCCGAAAATTATTGCTAGATCAATATCACTATCTTCATGAATGCTGCCTTTAGCATATGACCCAAACAGGTATACTTTTTTAACATTTGGATTCATTTTCCTGAGAAAATTAACATAGTTTCTGGCTACTTCAGGAGTTTTCCCTTTAACCATTTTCTTAGCTCCTTAATATTTTGAATCCATTTTTCAGTAAAATCTCTTGAACACTTTCTGTGAAACTCCATTTTGTAATCATCTTATCACGCCCGAAGGTTAAAAGCAGATATGGTATCTAATCTATCTTTTTGATCTTCGCTTAGCGGGATTCCAACCTTTTCAGCTATTCGGACCAGATCATGAATAAATGGAGGGGAATTAGAATGATTGATAACATACAAAGCCTTTAACAATTTTTCAATTACCAAATGCCCAATGAATAGCGCCCAGGTAAAATCACCTTTCTCAAAAAGATGAATCATTGCCTGGTAATCATTATCTGAACTATCGACCCAGTATTTTATTAACTCTTTATTATTCATTTAAAAACAATATGAATTATTTGAAGTATATAGATCAAGCACTTACTTTAAAATGTCGATTTCTGTGTTTACACAATTCTGACTGTAGTTTCTCAGCCTTGGACTTCCCATATATGGTTCATTTCTTTACTAATAATGAATTATTTCATATTTTATAAAAAATTTTCAGACTATTTTTTGAGGATGTTTTCAAAATAAAAAATTGTATTTTTCAACTCTTTTTCCTGTTCAATTATAGATTCACATCCAAACTTTTCTTTGGCACGCGCGATATCAGATTTACGTTAAAAGGTCTCCCGGATCTGGTCTTCCGGCTGCATTCGTTCTGTCATAAAATCACTGGAAACTCCCGGCTTATCAAACCAGTCATCCCATGATTGACCTGCCGGAGTTATAATTCGCTTGTTACCAACTGCCGTGATTTCGACATCCTTAACTGATTCCGGAAAGGCAATTGCCTTAGGTAGTCGAACAGCTTGACTTCGGTTGCTTTTAAAAATTTTGGTTTGAACATGGGCCATCACAATTCCTCCAGAAAAGAATTTAACTGTTTTGATGATACAGGTCGCTATAATTCAGAATACCTGAATACGTTTCTTCATTTAAATTATTAAATCAATCTGGGATATGTCAGCAGGATATCCTATTTTTTAGATTCTTTCATCAGTGTCTCAAAATATGCGATGGTATTTTTCAGCCCTTCTTCCAGTTCAATTTTCGGTTCCCATCCTAGTTTCTCTTTGGCAAGGGTAATATCCGGCTTTCTCTTGCTCGGGTCGTCTTTCGGCAACGGCTTGTTTATCAGTTTTGAACGTGAACCGGTCAGGTCAATAACTTTTTCGGCCAATTCTTTAATGGTAAATTCGTTCGGATTGCCCATATTAACCGGGCCGGTAAAGTCATCGGCGGTGTCCATTAATCTGACAAACACATCAATCAAATCATCCACATAACAAAAGGAACGGGACTGAGAACCGTCACCATAGAGAGTGATGGGTTCGTTCCGCAGTGCCTGGACGATAAAATTGGAAACAACCCGACCATCGTTTGGATGCATATTCGGGCCATAGGTATTAAAAATACGGGCCACTTTGATTCGGAGTTTGTGCTGCCGCCTATAATCAAAAAACAGGGTTTCTGCACAACGTTTCCCCTCATCATAACAGGAGCGGAACCCAATGGGATTCACATGCCCCCAGTAAGATTCCGTCTGGGGATGAATCTGGGGGTCACCGTAAACTTCTGAGGTTGATGCCTGAAAAATTTTGGCTTTTAAGCGTTTGGCAAGCCCCAGCATGTTGATGGCGCCATGAACACTGGTTTTTGCTGTTTGAACCGGATCATGCTGATAATGAATCGGCGAGGCAGGGCAGGCCAGGTTATATATTTCATCAACTTCCACGTACAACGGGAATGTCACGTCATGCCGCATGACCTCAAAATGAGGATTGTTTAGCAGAGAAATAACATTATTTTTGGTGCCGGTGAAAAAATTATCTACGCAGATTACATCATGGCCTTCTTTTAACAATCGCGCACAGAGGTGAGAACCGAGAAAACCGGCACCACCCGTTACAAGTATTCGTTTACTTAAATGCATAATATTATTTCGCCTTTATTGAGTTTATCGGCATTAACACTGCAACAAAAATAACGGAAGGGTTGGAATCTTTTATGATTTTTTTGTATCAGATTGAGGTATATTGAGGACAAGTTGAATTCCTTGATATATTTCCGCCATTCTTTTAGAGGAAAGTGTACCGATTGTTTCTTTAAGACTCTTTTTATCCACTGATTTGAATTGTGTTACATTGACAACACATTTTTTAGGAAGATTTGCTTCATTTTTTCTTAAAATGACGTTTCCAGGTAGTTCTCCAAATTTCATGGTCGATGTGATGGCAAGCATGACGACCGTATTCAGCTTGCTGTCATTCAGCACATCCGCCTGAATTACCAACCCCGGCCGCCTTCCCTTTGGTTCCGAACCTTTGCCCGGAGAAAAATCAACCCAGTATAGCGACCCATTACGAATCACCATTCCTGGCCCTCAACATCACCTGATTCTTCAAACCAGTTCACTGTTTCCAACTGTTCTTTTCTAATTTCAGCGTCTGAAAAAATTCTGTCGTAAGCCTCCTTCATGCTGCGCTCCTGCTCATTTGCCAGTTTTTCATGAAGCACACTGGAAATATATCTGCTTCTGGATATCCCCTTCTGTTTGCTGATCATATCAATCATAGTAACAATTTTTTTGGGGATTGTAATAGCAACTTTCTGAGTATTCATTATTATACCCCTTATAAGTATGATATTTTTAGAATACCTTTTATGGTTTCATCTGTCAATTTTTAATAAGTATTGTCCGGTTGTACGTGTCGAGATATACCCCTTAGGATTTGATCAGCCATTCTCTTAAGCGCAAATCATTATCCCCTCTTTTGAGGCGGGAAACATAGTGGGCATCATATAAAACACTATTCGCTATGGCGCATATTCCTTTGAAAGCCTGAAAAAATCGAAAAAAATAACTGCTGAATAAAACCCGGGAATGCTTTGATTTTAAATACCGGTTTGCCATAAATTCACGGGACGGAAATAACACGTTCAAAATATAACGAATCTTGTCACGTAAACCTTGACGATTTCGCCAATGGGTATAATGCTGGTGAAAAGGGGCGGTTTCGTTAGTTTTAAAAATTCGTTGTTCTGCGATATGAACCATCTTATCGGTGAAAAAATTTTCAAATATCTCATCAGGGATGCTTGCACCCAACCATTTTTTTGTAAAATATAGCACCAATAAAAGGCACTGGTTTGTTCGCCATTGACAGGAACGGCGTCGAATCTCATTCCAATTTATATTCTCCCCGTAATGTTTTATTGTTAGTGAAATGTCATAAAGAGCACCCAAGCCGAAATCAAACAGGTGGTCGTAGGCAGCATGCATACAGAGATGTATTATAAGATCTTCCGGAGATAAAAGGTATATATTGTTGCTATTCAAAGTCGCAGGTTGCGCTCGCTCCCAAAGTCCGCATATGGGTATTTCAAAAGGACTATCCTCACTTGTAATGAAACAGTGTATTTCGAGCATACATTTTGTTTCCGGGTGAATCAGGGCCTGAAAATGAATAAAATCCGACATTATACCGTACTCATAATTCTTATTGGTTTTTTCTTTTTCTGGATTTTTATCATAAAAAAATTGGTACCCGGCGCTAAAGGAAATTTGAACTGTCTCGTGGAGGTCCTCTTCCTTGACCAGAATATCCAGATCCGACATGGGCCTGAGTGAAATATCTTTGTATACAAACTCTGCCAGATGTGCCCCTTTTAAGAGGATCACAGGGATATCTCGGTTATTCAAACGAGCCACTAGTTCGGTTAACTGATGAAAAAGCACTGTATTCCGATAAGCATTTGCCAGATATTTTTCCCGAAATTTCCGGACCGCATCTGGCGGAATCATGGACTCTGCTTCGGCCAGTTTGATCTTGTTGTACAGCAAAGGGGCGATTCTGTGTCGGCTGGCTTCGGAAACAAGGGTGTCCCAGTTTTCCGGGTTTAAACCTGCCAAGTCGGAAAATTCGAACCGGTTGTTGATGGAATCAAGCAGTATTTTGTGTTCAGGGAGCATATTCCGTAATTTTCATGAAGAAAACCCTGGTTTTAAATTCTAAATTATTAATGAACTCAAATAGTTCAAACCTCTTAGAATATCAATATTTTTTTCTCTTTTCAAGTGTAGCACAAGCTGGATTCCGGCAATATTATACCTTTTATTAAAATTAATAAGAGCTCTGGATAGAGCAGGATTTGATCGTTTTACTTCAACCATCAACTCGGGTTGATGGTCATTTACAATACAAAAATCAACTTCCGCGCCGTCTTTGGTTCTTAAATAATTTAATGCGTATGGACGACCCTGAAAATCAACCATTCCACAGACATGTTTCAGCAAACTGAGGGCAGTTAGGTTTTCAAATTTTATCCCCTCATCTCCTTTAACCATGCCGGTATCAAAAAAATATATTTTGGGTTCCTTTAAAATTGACCGCGCAATGTTATTTGAAAACGGCGTTACCCTGAATATAATATACAGCGATTCAAGAATTTGGATATATTTTTTGACCGTATTGGGGGCGATTTGAAGATCTTCTGCAATAGAGCAGTACGATATCGGAGAACCGATCCTGGACCTCAGTAAATCCAGAAGCAACTGCATTGCTCTGAAGTCATGAATATTTTCAAAGTCAAGGATATCTGTACGTATCAGACCGTCTACATACTGATTTCTCCACCGATCAGCATCGACACTTTTATAATCTGCCTGTCTTCGAAACTATCGCAATTTAAATAAATACTTTCTGGAAAAGATTTGGCGATTTCTTTTGCAAGCCAGGTTTTTCCGACCTGCCTTGGTCCTGAAATAAAGACCATTTTTTTCTTGAGGTCTTTTTTACAACAAATTGGAATACATAAATCGCAATTTGTGCGCACTCCGCCCCTTTCGGGGGCGAAACAAATTTTTCAGCCCACTATCAAGGGTCCATATGTCAATACCCTGATAATTTTTTCAATCACCAAAACACCAAGGCATTTTTGTGGCAATACGATCTATTTTCAGTTAGTAAACGGTTCCACCTGATCCGCTTCAATTGAAACAGATATGGATTGCATAATGCTTTCTACGGAAAGCACCAGCCTGCAATTGCTGTCTTTTCTTATAATCCGGCCTTCCACGCCTTTCAATGGGCCGCTTTTAACACGCACCCACTGTCCCTTACTGATAAAATCATAAGGATAGACTTTCGTATTCCCGGAAAGCGTTTTTTCAATCTGGCTGAGTTCCTGGATGAGTTTTATTGCATCCCCCACGTCAATAATCCGGGCAATATGATTGGAGCGTATGGCTTTATGACGCTCAAAATCATCTGCCTGAAAAAAAAGATAACCATTAAAAACCGGAATTAAACTGTAACGCACCCGTTTATTGCCGGATTGCTGTCTGCTGAACATAGGCAGATAATAACCAATACCTGCCCGGGCCAGATAATGGGCCAGGGCTTTTTCGCGCCGGCTTTTGGTATGGGCAACGCGCCAAGGCTTATCTTTTGGGATTGTATCCAAAATATCTGCCGGGAAAAGCGCTTCAGGGTTTTGATTAAGCGATATAGTCATTAATTTCAATTCATTACATAAAAAAATCTGGAAATATTATATTTTAATACACACTATCTTATCCTGATATATAAAAAACATGTCGCCACTTAATGATCCGGTGGTGATCACAATATAAAAAGCAAATTTCCATGCGAAGCACTGACTTTAAAGCAAACATAAACAATAAACATTTGCATAAAGTGTTGTCTTAAGCAACTGATGTTTTTTTAAGCTCAAGGATATTCATCAATTTATTTTTTTGAACAATAACGTTGTATTCAGACACATATTACACCTATGCTTGTAGGACAAATACCTACAAGCATAAACCGTCAGCAAAACCGGGACATTGGATTATGATTATTAACTGGCCAACGTCGCACAGCAGCATATAATTTGATAGGTTATCAACAAATTGCTAAACAGCTACTGACAATGTGCGGGATGTAAGATATAATTAATTTTCAGAAAAATTTGTTCGTTTACAGCAAAACAATAAAGGTTGGAATTTTAAATGACGTTGTTGATCTTTTACCTTTTATTGGCATTGGGGGTCTCGTTTCTGTGTTCAATACTGGAATCAGTCCTGCTTTCGATTACACCCAGCTTCACTGCGGCTTACGAAAAACAACATTCAGTTACCGGAAAGCATCTGCGAAATTTCAAAACTGATATTGATCGCCCGCTTGCTGCCATTTTAAGTTTGAACACAATTGCCCATACTGTCGGGGCAGCAGGAGTTGGGGCGCAGGCAATGCTGGTATTCGGAAATGAATATGTGGCAGTCATATCTGCGGTACTGACTGTTTTGATACTTATTTTATCAGAGATTATTCCAAAAACAATCGGAGTACTATATTGGCGTCAGCTTACCGGACCAACCGTTTATTTGTTATGTAAAATGATTGTCCTGCTTTATCCTCTGGTCTGGCTTTCTAAAAAAATTACCATGATTATTTCTGGGAAAAAAGAACTAAAGTCAATCACCAGGGATGAAATTCGAGCACTTGCGGATCTGGGTTTTGCCGAGGGTCTGTTCCTGGAAAATGAATCACGGATGTTAAAAAGCTTGATGCGTTTTGGTAAGATGCGCGCCAGGGCCATAATGACACCCCGCAAATTAATTTTCACACTACCGGAAAACCTGAGTACAGGTGATGTTGTGAAAAAACATCCTGATATTCCTGTTTCAAGAATTCCGATTTATCAAAAAGACAAAATGAAAATTAATAAATATATTTTGAAAAATGATCTCTTACTGGCCCTGGCCAAAAATCAAACCAACACGTCTATTTCAACTTTCGGACGCAAAATACTTGTGGTTCCGGAAGTGATAAATTTGTTTTATCTGTTTGAACAACTATTGGACCGTCGGGAGCATATTGCTCTGGTAGTTAATGAATACGGCGAAGTAGCAGGTATTGTTACAATGGAAGACATTTTGGAAACCCTTCTGGGTACGGAAATCATTGATGAAACCGACACCATTCCGAATATGCAGGAATGGGCAAGGAAACAATGGTATGAGCGTGCCCGATCCCAAGGCCTGGTTTCCAAGAAAAAACATGATGGTCTTTAATGAAAACTATCACCTGATTTCAAATGAAGGCGGCTGACTGGTCCGTGTCTGGGGCCACCTGATCAGGATAGAGCCTTAAACAGAGCATAGATGCTGGTATACGGACCAGATAGAAATCAAAACCGGACTGTTTACAGCATTTATATAGGGATATGCCCATATATTTTACCGGGACCGTCAAAGGCGTTGGGAAAAACTGATCAAACTGAATCCTGTGATATTGGTCACCCATTCTCACCGTAAATATTCGATATCTAATAGTGCGATTATAATCCAAAGGGTTTCATGTTATTTCTGCTGACGTCTGATGATCTTCAATTCAATGTGGGGGTCACTGCTCTTGACTCTTGCAAACGACCCCATTTACATTTTTTCATGAAAAAATCCTTAATTAGTCGACACAATGGGCCAGGCTTTCGTAGTGTTCTCCCGCTGCCAATGAGTCAAGGACAGACTTGACTCGTCCTTTATGGGCGACCCCAAACACGACACATTTATAAATTATCTCGTTTAATAATTGAAACGGAGGTTCATAAGAGTCATTTTTGTTCTTCGAACACTGGCAATAAGTTGCCAGTGCCACCCTTAGGCACTATAGATTATCACTGCTGTCCGGTTAACTTTTTTTACTACAATATAACACCTTGATTATTAATATGATACTTGCAATTTTATTTTTTGAGATAGCGTTTTCGGTTTTTTTGTTATTTTTCGCCTCCGGCGAGGTTTTTTTATTATA
>JAJRPH010000142.1 GCA_024280875.1 Deltaproteobacteria bacterium
AAATCAGTTTTGGTTGTCGGTTCCGGCCTGATGGGAAGCGGCATTGCCCAGGTCTGCGCCCAGTCGGGTATCAACGTTATTTTGCACGATGTTTCCCAGGCATCACTTGAAAAAGCCAAAAAAAATATCGCCTGGTCGGTGGGCAAATTCGTTGAAAAAGGCAAATTATCCGAAGACAAAGACACCATTTTAAACCGGATTACCACCCTTGACCGCATTAAATCGGGACTTGAACCAAAATTTAAACCGGGTCTGGCCATTGAAGCGGTTTTTGAAAAAATTGAAATCAAACGCGATATTTTTAAAACACTTGACGAATGCTGCGGGCCGGACACCCTGATTGCCAGCAACACCTCTGCCATACCCATTACCGAGCTGGCAGCAGCAACAGCCCGGCCGGAAAAAGTCCTGGGCCTTCATTTTTTCAGCCCGGTGCCCATGATGATGGCCGTTGAAGTAATCAAAGGGACACTGACAACAGATGAGACAGCCCTAACAGGCAAAAAATTTGTGCAACAGATCGGGAAAAAGCCGATCATGGTCAACCGGGATGTGGCCGGTTTTGTGATCAACCGGATCAACATGCCCGCTTCCATGGAAGCCATGCGTCTGGTTGAAGAAGGAGTTGCCAGCATAGAAGATATTGATAATGGTCTAAAACTGGCATCCGGGCGTAAAATGGGAATTTTTGAAACCGGCGACATGGTAGGCCTGGATGTCACCTATGGTGCGCTTATGGCCATGTACCGAGAAACCGGCGATCCACGCTGGTATCCCCCGCTTTTGCTGAGACGAAAAGTCAAAGCCGGGCATTTGGGCCGAAAAACCGGCAAAGGCTGGTATGATTATGATACTGATAAATAAAGGGCATTTCTCTGTTCATCGTTCCAAAAATAAGAGTCAATGATGACAGTACCCTTGGCCCGGAAAATGATGTCCGGTGCATCAGCATTGAAAAAAAGCTCGGCCTGAATGCGTCGCCCACCTGCACCCTGGAGTTTGGATTAAAAGATAATTGCATCGGTTATCTGTGCGGCAAGGAAAATATGGGGCTTGCTCACATGTTCCAGATGATGAATTCCGCGCGAAACAATACCGGCGTCAGCGGGATGAGCATTGCAAGCACTGCTTATTTAAATGCTCTGGCCTATACGAAGAACCGGATTCAGGGAAAGGATATCACAGGTACTACCAAAGAGAATGTTCCGATTATCCGGCATCCTGACATCCGCCGGATGCTGCTGTGGATGAAGGCCTCAGTGGACGGCATGCGGTCCATGATATACGCCGGCGCGTTCTGGTCTGACCTTGCGTACGAACTGAAAGATGGGGATGAAAAAAATCATTATAAACTCCTGGTGGATTTTATCACACCCATCATCAAAACCTTTTGTTCGGACACCGGGTTTAAAGTCTGTGAAAACGCCATTCAGTGCCTGGGCGGATACGGGTACTGCAGGGATTTTCCTTTAGAGCAGTATTTGCGGGATGTGAAAATCATGTCCCTGTATGAAGGGACCAACGGCATCCAGGCCATCGATTTGATGGGCCGAAAAATGACCATTGCAGGCGGTGCGCCCTTTCGGGCGTTTACACAGGAAATTGAAACATTTTGCAAAAGAAATAGATCCCACCCGACACTGGGAAAAAATATTCAAGGCCTGGAAAGCGCTTTCAACGCGGTCTTCCGGACCGTTCTTGAGATGAACGAACTCAGGAAAACGGATCCGGTTCACTGGGGGGCAAACACTTATCCGGCGCTCCTGTGTTTCGGGGAGCTGGTCATGGCCTGGCGGCTGCTGGACATGGCAGTAATTGCCGAAAAACTCACTGGAACGCCCCCAAAAAACAAGTTTTATATGGGCAAAATTTTACAGGCCACATATTTTGCGGATATTACATTGCCGCACACACAGGCCAGAATCTGTTCATGTTTACGAAAGGGGCGGGAAATAGCGGAGATGCCGGAAGGAGCGTTTTGATAAAAAATATTAAAAGGAAATTTCATGATGTTCATTAATGAGGTGGTATTAATTGATGTGGTTCGGACTGCTTTCGGCCGGGCCGGTGAAAAAGGAATTTTCTGGAAAACCCGGGCCGAGGACCTGGCCGTACCTTTGCTCAAGGCATTGATTAAACGAAACCCGCAGGTTTCCCCGAATATGATCCAAGACAGCATCTGGGGCGTGACCAACCAGGTGAAGGAACAGGCCGGCACCCTGGGCCGGATGGTGACCATGCTGGCGGACTGGGGCTGGGAGATCCCGGGCTGCTCCATTGACCGGATGTGCGCCAGTGGCCTGACGGCCATCGGATTTGCCGCCAGCAGCATTGCCTCGGGAATGGCCGATTGCCTGATTGCCGGCGGCGTGGAACATTTAGGTCACGTTCCCATGGGATTTATGCGGGAACACCACCCGAGGGCGGAAGAGGTGATGGGCGGGGCATCCGCCCTGGTGATGGGACAGACCGCGGAAAATATTCATGACCGGTTCCCGGAATTTACCCGTGAAATGGCGGACGCCTATGCTGCCGAATCCCAGGAAAAAGCCCGTAAGGCCATGACATCCGGCAAAATGAAACACATGATCATCCCCATTGAAACAGAACTGGCTGACGGCACCCGGATCATTGCCGATACGGACCAGCACCCGCGGCCCGGGACCACAGTTGAAAAGCTTTCGACTTTAAAACCGGTATTTAAAGAAGACGGCCGGGTGACAGCCGGAAACGCGTCCGGATTAAATGACGGGGCCTGTGCGGTACTGTTAATGAGCCGACAGAAGGCCAAAGAGCTGGGACTGACACCGAAAATGAAATGGGTGGCGTCTGCGGTGGCGGGCGTGGATCCCAAAATCATGGGAACCGCCCCGGTGCCGTCAACCGAAAAAGTGCTGAAAATGACCGGCCTGACCATGGCGGACATGGATATCGTTGAAATCAACGAGGCGTTCGCGGTCCAGGTATTGTACTGCCTGGACCGGCTGAGCATGGCGATCAATGACCCGAGAGTCAATATCTGGGGCGGCGCGCTGGCATACGGGCATCCGCTGGCCGCATCCGGCCCAAGGCTTGTTGCATTTTTAAACGGGCTTTTTGAGAAAAATCCGTCTGCAAAATACGGGCTCACCACCATGTGTGTGGGGCGGGGGCAAGGGGTTTCCACGATCTGGGAAAACCTCATGGCTTCGTAAAAAGCCTAACTGCTGCGTTGCACTGCATTCTTCGTCTCCATTCTTACGCTGGGGGAGTAGCAAGCTACACCTCATTCCTGACGAATTTGTGCGCCTTGCATTTGAGACTTTTTACTTTGCCATGAAACGAACTACAATAAATTGTTAAAAATGCTTATTAAATATTTTAACTGGAGAGGGACAACCTATGTTCGAACTTACTGGAAAAGTGGCGGTGGTTACCGGCGGAGCGCGGGGAATTGGCAAAGGGATCTGCGGGAAACTGGCAAAACAAGGCGCTAAAGTGGTGATTGCAGACCTGTTGATAGACGAAGCCGTGGCAACGGCAGCGGAAATCGAGAATGCAGGAGGACAGGCCATTGCGGTAAAAACGGACATTACGGATCTTGAATCCGTCCAGGCGATGGTTGACGCGGTAAAGGAAAAATTCGGGCCAGTGGATATTCTGGTGAATAATGCCGGATGGGACCGGATTAAACCGTTTATCAAAACCACCCCGGATTTCTGGAACAAGGTTATTCATATCAACTTTAAAGGCGTACTGAACACAACTTACTCGGTGGCCAATGATATGATTAAACGCAAAAGCGGCAAAATTATTAACATTGCATCCGATGCGGCCCGGGTGGGAAGTATGGGCGAATCTGTGTATGCCGGCACCAAAGGCGCGGTCATCTCATTTTCCAAAACCATGGCCAGGGAGTTTGCCCGCAACAAAATCAATGTAAACGTGATCTGCCCGGGGCCGACCCCCACGCCGCTTTTGGATGACATGAAAGCCGAAGACGCGTTTGCGGACAAAGTCCTTTCCAACATGGACAAAATTATTCCTTTAAAACGAATGGGGACAGATGAAGACATTGCCGCGGCAGTGGTCTTTTTTGCATCTGAAGAAGCGAATTTTGTCACCGGACAGGTGCTGAGTGTTAGCGGCGGGCTCACAATGGTCGATTGACAGCTTCGTAAAAAGCCCAAATTCTTTGTTGCGCTTCATTTTTTGTCACTGCGGCGTAAGACTAACTACGCCTCATTCCAAAGAATTTGCGCGCCGCGAATTTGAAGCTTTTGTACTTTGCTGTCACAGTCACAATCCGGCCTTATTCCAGATTTATCAAAAACAAAGAAAAGCTTCAGGAACAGTAAAAACTGTTTCTGAAAGATACCAAGCATTTCAAAAAAATTATGGCAAAGAAAAATGTCCACCATCTTATAAAATTGGCAAGGCATTCAAGTTCGTATCCATGAGGCGTACTGTTGTACGTTGACTGGATGCGAACGCAGAATAACGCAGAAGTTGGGCATTTTGCGAAGCCATGTCGGAGACTGTTATGAACTTTAAACTATCCAAAGAACATCTAATGCTGCAAAAGGCGGTTCGGGAATTTGCCGTAAAACAAATCGCGCCCCATGTGGATGAATGGGATGCGGACCATTATTTCCCCTATGATGAAGTGATAAAACCAATGGGGGAACTGGGGTTTTTCGGGATGTGTATTCCTGAAGAATATGGTGGGGAAGACCTGGACTGGCTGTCGGCGGTCATCATCACCGAGGAAATCGCCAAAGTGTCCAGTTCGCTGCGGGTTCAGGTTAACATGCAGTGTATTGGTTCGGCCTATACCATTTATAAATACGGCAATGAAGTGTTAAAAAAAAAATATATATCAAAGCTGGTCCGTGCGGATTATCTCGGCTGTTTTGCCATTACCGAACCGGATGCCGGGTCGGATGTCATGTCCATCTCATCTACGGCAGAAGATAAAGGTGACCACTGGCTGCTCAACGGCTCCAAAACATGGATTTCAAACGCAGACATTGCGGATGTCGTGATTTATTATGCATACACGGACAAGGCAAAAGGCTCGAAGGGGCTGTCCGCTTTTGTTATTGAAGCCAAAAATTTCAATGGCATCCAAACGTCCAGGCTGGAAAAAATGGGGTCATTCTCATCACCAACGGGTGAAATCTTCTTAAATAATACAAAAGTTCCCAAAGAAAATATTCTGGGCAACTCCGGCGACGGGGCTAAAATCGTTTTCTCATCTCTCAACCAGACACGAATTTCCGCAGCCGCCGGGGCAGTTGGAGTGGCCCAGGCATTGCTGGATGCATCCGTTAAATACTGCAATGACCGCAAACAATTCGGCAAGCCCCTCAGCAGTTTTCAGATGAATCAGGATCTTATTGCTCAAATGGCCACGGAAATCGAGGCGGCCCGCCTGTTGGTCTACAAGGCAGCCTGGAAAAAGGATCAGGGGAATCTGAACAATGGCCTGGACGTGGCCCAGGCCAAATATTTTGCCGGAGAAACCGCCAGCCGGTGTGCCAATTACGCCATGCGGATTTTCGGCGCATACGGCTATTCCACGGAATACCCGATAGCACGGTTTTACAGAGACATTCCCACCTACACCATGGTGGAAGGATCTGCCAACATCTGCAAAATGATCATCGCCATGGACAAGCTGGGGATAAAAAAAGCTAACAGATAATTTTTACGCGACATCGCCAAGAGTAATAATCAAAGGAATGATATGCAGATCATTTGATATTTCAATTGTCTGGCCGAGTTTCCAGTCCGTGCATTTGTCCTGCCCGTTTAACTGCGCATCAATTCTCTGCACCAGACCTTTTACATTGATCAGGGGATGCCTTGAAAACACTTCCGGCAAGCCATAGGTGAGGTTGCACCGGAGGCATTTTCCGGGACGCTGGGTTAAATGGAACTCAAAAATTAACGTATTGTTTATTTGCTCTTTAAAAACCAACCTGATGTTGTACGCACCTTCAGACGGGTCCCCATAAAGCGCATCAAAAAACTGATCCGCCATATTTTCCGGAAAAATTCGCTTAATGGTTTCTTCTGAGAATAACTGATTAAAATTTTCTGTGGTCATCTCTCCCCTCTCCCTTACTGCCAGACTGATTTGAGAATATTCATGACGGATTCACCGCCTGCTGAATTAGCAAAAGAAAGCAGAACAGGAATAAACTTTGATACCATGTCCGCATCCAGACCCAGTTGTTTGAACTGGTCATTTATAGCGGCAAACTTGTTGGCACTGTCCACAGCCTTGGTGATTGAGCCCAATCCCCCGGCAAGCCCGCCTATTTTACCGGAAACATCTGAAGTTGATTCCGAAATGGCAGGTGCTGCTGTAATCAGATCGCCGATTCCGGGAATCGCACCTGTCACCTGCCCGTAGTCGGTTTCAGAAAGCGCGCCTTTTGCCATATCGAACAATGCACCCGCACCGCCGGTTGCCTGGGATTGTGTCACTCCCAGCTGGCTTGTTAACATCTTTACGAGATCCATTGTTGTCGATGTTTCCGCACAGACAATCCCGGCAAAGGAAGACATCAGTAAAAAAGAAAATACAGCAATCAAAATGGTTATTTTTTTCATTTTCAAGGTAAACTCCTTTTTATATTGTTTAATGACACCAAATAATGATGATCTCACAAAAAGTCGAATTTCGATGGCAAAATTAAAAGTTCCACCAGTCTCATAAAATTGGCAAGGCGAAGTGGTTTTTCAGGCTCGAAATCATA
Source organism: Deltaproteobacteria bacterium (assembly GCA_024280875.1). Classification (GTDB taxonomy): domain Bacteria; phylum Desulfobacterota; class Desulfobacteria; order Desulfobacterales; family Desulfosalsimonadaceae; genus SURF-3. The sequence continues at coordinate 6,747 of JAJRPH010000142.1, forward strand.
CATGCAGTATCTTGAGTGCCTGAAAAATCGCTACAACGCAGTAGATGGAACTTTTAACGACGCCATCAATAATATGTTCAGAAATCAGGGTATGTCAACTCTTCCCGACAAGAAAAGAGAATTATAGTTAAGCACTTTCGGCAGACTTCATTTTTGCAGCCACCTCAATGAACTCCTCTTTTTTCGGACGGAACACCACCATAGCGATGGCGGAAAGAGTCATCAGCTGATACAATGACAACTAGTCTTTACTGATAAAAAACCAGTGAACTTAACAGGGCAATCCAGATGATCATTATTTTTGCCCATCCTTTGTCAATTTGATCAAGTTCCTGTTTTTGCAGCATCATCGATTCTCCCTCAATAATTGATGATAATCAGTGATTTTTTTCCTGATATGGATCACCTTGTCTACGGTTGCACAGACCGTTTCCTTTGTATCAACCAGATCGATTTGATACGTTTTAATCAGTGACGATTCCGTTTCCAGTGCATGCCGGATGGAATCAAGTTCACCGTCATCAAGAAAAAACCGGGCCGTTAATTTTGTCTTGCCGGGTTTTTTAAAATAAATGGTGGCCTCTTTGTCCCAGACCACATATTTGGGCCCAAGAAGCTTGATCAGCATCACCATGTAAATGGGATCCACTGCCCCGAACATGCTAATGCCGGAAATGGTGCCGTAATAATTTCTTGTCCGGATGCGTAGCGGGAGTGAGACCCGGACTTCTCGCCAGGAATCATCGATATAGACAATTCTTGCCCCGGTCCGCCGATACACCGGATAAAAATTATACATCCATCTATTAATGCGGGTCTTAAATGATTCAGGCATTTTTCTTTAAATTCAGAATCCAAAAGTGAAAAGTTATGAACAGGAATTAATAAATTTAAATTCTCCATTCCCAAATCCGGCCTTCTTTCTGATCAATCATTCCTAACATTTTAATTTTCCATAATTTGATTACCTGATGGCAATGAAAAATGCTTCAAACTGCCGAATTCTCTAAAAACAAGCATTTGGCTCTCAAGACAAGGCGCAGGCCGACGAAAAAGCGGAGCATACGAATGTATGTGAGCATTTTGAGGAGGACTGCAACGCCGTATTGAGATCAAAGGCGATGTTTTTATCAAATGTCAGGGATGGTTTCCGGATATACCCTCCCATTGGCGCTGATCTTAAACACATAAATCAGCCCCGGGCGCAGCTTCTTATACACTGCATTGCCATAAACTGCCTTAATGCCATGTTTCCTGAGTACATCCGGATCATCGGCCAAGCGCCAAACCGCCTCCCAGAACATTTCCTGCTCCGGCATACTTAGCTGCGCAAGAAAATCGGCATAGCGATTGGGTGCCCGTGATTCCATTTCAATGTGATATCCGTCTGACGGCGCCATGTTTTCGCCATAAATCCGGCGCCACAAATACAACGCCCGTTTTTTGCCGCTCATTACATCTTCAGTCTTAAATGTGACAATCAGTGCGTCAAAAAAGACCACATCGCCTTGTATAGTATATTCACGCTCCAGCACTTTTTTTAATTTATTATCCCGTGCGGTTTCAACAAATTTTAAGGTGGTGTAAAGTTCCCCATCAATTGTTTCCTGCCGAATGACTTTGGCATAACCGATCTGATCTTCACGGGTCAGATTCGCAATCGCCACCTTTAATTTTTTGTTGTTTTCAAATAAATCATGAATGGACCGCGACCCGTAAAACAACAACCCCCCTAATCCGGCCATCAGGATCATAAACAAAATCACCACTGTCCGGATAAAAACGCTGCCGTTTTGATTTTTAATCTTCAATGAAATTAATTGCATCCAGGTTCAAATACCTCTCTACCATCCCGGCAAGGATACAGCCCAAATGACGAAGAAAAAAGCTCCAAATACAAGGCGTGCAAATTTATCATCCATGAGGCGTACTTTATGTACGTTGAATGGATGATGAATGCAGCACAACGCAGTAGTTGGACTTTTTGCTTTGTCATCTAAATTCTGTCTTTGAGCCAGCCGGATAGATCCGGCCAAACCTCTTCCTGCGCTTCTGCGCTCACCACCATTCCCACATGGTCATAGTCTTTTGAAAAACCGCCATCTTTTCCCAGCACCATAAACATTTTATCCACACTGCCCAGACGTTTATGAATTTTGCGGCAGCCGGATGGCGGATCATTTTTATCATTGGCCGCAGCATATGTCAGAATCGGTATTTTTATTTTATCCAGGCCATCCCAATATGAAACCCCTTCTGAACTGGTCCACTTACCCCGGAATTTTTTCCATCGAATGGTTTCAATCATGGTTCCGGCAGACTCAACTTCAGGCCCTAAACCGAATTTTGGTGCCGGAAAATTCCCAATTACCCGCAGCAATGTTGACAAAGTCCATGCCACAGGAGGTATTTTTAAATACCGGTCGCCCAGGCTGATCTGACTGCCAAAGGTGACAAGGCTTAACATACGATCCTGATTCAGCCAGTTGACCGAAAGTGCGGCAAGTATAAAAAGCCCGCCAAATGAATGCCCGATCCAGAAAGCCGGCGTTTGTGTCATGGTAAACACGGCATCGGAAATCGCCGGTAAATCATACCGAATCTGATCTTCCGCCGTAATCTTTGAAAAAGATTCCCCTTTGGGCGAAAGGCCGTGGCCTCGGAGTTCCGGAATCCAAACATCAAACCCCTGGTCCGCCAGGTAGACTCCCAGACCGATTCCTTTGGGAGAAATCCAGAAACTCCGGGTTGAATAGCTGCCGTGAACTAAAATCACCGGGACGGATAACTTTTGCTTGCTTCTCGGTTTAATCCGACTGAGCGCCAGCCGGACATTGTCAGCGGTGTAAATATTTCTTAATTCGACTTTTACTCCCCCTAACAAGTGGTGCTCTGGTTCTGATATGCTTTTGTGCGGCTGTAAATCCATAATCTCCCTAACTCAAAATGGGATTATTAATTAAAGGGGTGCAAGCCCCCACTTTACTTGACAAGTTCAATTATCAAACTATAATAGTCTCTCATATATGTATTATTCTTCAAACAGGCAGTCAATTTATTTTCAAGATACTGACCTATAATACATTTTTAAGGATTCATTTCAGATTCAATGAATACTGAAGCCCAAAAAGGCGAAGCACATCCGGTGCATTCGTTTGATGAGGTCCGCGACGTCACAGCCGGTATACCTGAAGCGGCGCATTTACGTTCAAACTATGGGTTAAGGATAATTTAAAATGAGCCATGAAAAAGATTGCGCCTGCTTTTTTTGCTCGACCCGGCAGCGTATCGGATTTATTTCAACCCGCATTGCCGGTACGGACGGTGTGTCCCTTGAGACCTTCAAGTGGGCCAACGTGCTCGAAAAACAAAATTTTAAATGTTTTTATTTTGCCGGAGAACTCGATACGGATCCGGAAATTTCATTTATGTCTGGAAAAGCGCACTTCAGCCATCCTGAAATCAGAAAAATTTTCAGGGGCTGCTTTGACAAACGAATCCGCAAGCGGTCAACCACAAACAAGATACAAGAAATCAAGGAAGAACTCAAAGACGACCTGTATCAATTTATTAACAAATTTAATATCAGCCTGCTCATCCCTGAAAACGCTCTGACCATCCCCTTGAATATTCCTCTGGGCCTTGCCTTGACAGAAGTCATCGCGGAAACCGGAATGCCGGCCATAGCCCATCACCATGATTTTTTCTGGGAACGTACGCATTTTCTGACCAACGCGGTGTGGGACTACTTAAACATGGCATTTCCTCCCCATTTACCGACGATTCATCATGTGGTCATCAATTCATCTGCGGTCAATCAGCTGGGCCTAAGAACGGGGATCTCATCATCGATCATGCCGAATGTCATGGATTTTGACAATCCGCCCCCACCGGTTGACGAATATGCTGCAGATGTCCGTCAGGCCTTTGGGGTAAAAGACGATGAATATTTTATCCTCCAGCCCACCCGGGTCATCAAACGAAAAGGGATTGAACACGCGATCGAACTGGTAAGCCGTATGGGCCTTAAAGCCAAGCTGATTATATCACATGCATCCGGCGATGAAGGATACGATTATGAAAACCGTATCCGGGAATACTCAAAGCTCTTAGATGTGGATACCATTTTTGTCTCAAAGCGAATTGATGAAAAAAGAGGCCTTACCAAAAAAGGGGAAAAAATATATACTTTAGAAGATATCTATCCCCATGCTGACCTGGTCACCTATCCATCAGACCTTGAAGGATTCGGCAATGCTTTTTTAGAGGCGATATATTTCTGCAAACCCATTGTTGTGAACACCTATTCCATTTACTCCATTGATATCAGGCCCAAAGGATTCAAAGTCATTGAGCTGGATGGGTATGTGACCCGTAAAGCAGTGGAGCAGACAAAAAAAATATTGAAAAGCCCACTGACATGCGAAAATATGACCAGCCATAATTATAATGTTGCCCGACAGTTTTATTCTTATTCGGTTCTTGAACAAAATCTGATAGGCATATTAAACATGGTTGCGCCATGCACGAATCATATTGATACGGAAAACAATACCTGCCAGATAAAACATGCTCGCTGAACTTTCCATTAAAAATTTTGCAATTATTGATGATTTAACCATCCGTTTTTCCAATGGCCTGACCATTTTAAGCGGGGAAACCGGGGCCGGAAAATCAATCATTATCAATGCAATCAATCTGCTGCTGGGAAGCCGCGCGACATCCAAAATGATTCGCACCGGCGCGAAAACTGCTGAAATAGAGGCATTGTTTCATCCCCCGGCATCGAGTCCTGCTGTCCAAATACTCAAAGACCAGGGCATTGAATCTTCCGAGGAGCTCCTGATCCGGCGGATTATCTCCAACAATGACCGCCACCGGATTTATATCAACGGCCGGCTATCGCCCATGCATCTTTTGAACAAAGTGACGGAAAATCTTGCTGCAATCTCGGGTCAGCATGAACATCAGTTGCTGCTGAATGAATCGAAGCACCTGCTGATCCTTGATCAATTCGGTGATATTATGCCGCTTCAGCAACAGGTTTATAACGCCTATCACCTTATTCTTCCGACCATTCAGGAACTGGATCATTTAAAAGGCTCCCGCCAAAAACAGCAGGACCAGACGAAACTGTTTGAATTCCAGAAAAAGGAGATTGAAGATGCCGGCATCGGGACAGATGAAGATGAACTACTGAAAAAAGAACAGACCCGTTTAAAAAATGCGGGAACGCTGTATCAGATCGTTGCCGGCGTTTCTGAAACGCTGTATAGCTCAGATGGATCAATCGCAGAAAAACTGGGTGAAATCAAGCGGCAGCTTGAAAATGCGTCCTGCATTGACGAAACATTAGAATCTCCGACCGCAGAATTAAAAGATGCGGCATTTCGCATTGAAGACATTGCCCGGGAGCTGAACACTTACATTGAGAAAATCCACTTTGATGAACAGCGCCTGGAAGAAATCGAATCCCGCCTGGACCTTATTAATCGGTTAAAACGTAAATACGGCGGCTCTCTTGATGCCGTCTTTCAATACCTGATTACCATTGACGAAGCACTTTTAGAGCATGATACTTTAGATGAGCGGATTTTACAAACAGAACAGAAACTCAACGAAAAGCACAAACAACTGACTGATCTGGCGGAAAGGTTATCCAAAAAGCGCCGGAAACTGTCCGTGATTTTATCAAAAAAAGTTGAACTGGAATTAAATGCATTAAAAATGCCGAACACCCGGTTTGAAATTGCTTTTAGTGAAACTGCCGCAACACCGAAAGTCTCTGCCTACTTAACAGCTAACGGTAAAACGATTACGGAAACAGGCACGGAACAGGCATGTTTCATGATTGCTCCGAATGTCGGGGAGGATTTAAAACCGCTATCCCACATCGCATCCGGCGGAGAACTTTCCCGAGTAATCCTGGCTTTAAAATCAATTACCGCAAATGATACCTCCACTTCCACCATGATTTTCGATGAAGTGGATGCCGGTATCGGCGGTGAAGCCGCAGAAGTGGTTGGCAAAAAATTATCTAATCTTGCGGCTGCCAGCCAGATTATCTGCATCACACACCTGGCCCAGATAGCCGCTTTTGGGGATCATCATTTTAAAATATCAAAATATATTAAAAACATACGAACCTGCACCCGGATATCGCCTTTAGACGCGGATCAACGGCTGGAAGAAACCGCCCGGATGATCGGTGGAGAAAAAATCACCCCAGCCAGCCGGGAGCATGCCCGGGAAATGCTGGGAACCAGCCGCACGTACCGAAAAAAACTGTCCAACTGAAAATCGCTCAAACTCCGGTTTTACTTTTCTCTTTTTAGTATACTGCTGATAAATCGACAGATACAAACCGAGAATCACTCTTGACCTTGGCTACCGAATAAGGTAAAATAAATGTTTTATTATTGAACAATAGCGGTTACCTATATAAATTTATTTTATTTTCAGTTATTTATCATTATCATATCATTTTTTTACTCAGTACCAATCTACAATTAAATTGAATAATTATTGATAATTGAAATATAATACATGCGAGATTAGAACGGAATAATGTTAAGGAATTGAATTATGAAAGAATATGCCATATTAACCATCGGCGGAAAAGAACTAAAACTACCGGTTATCACAGGAACTGAAGGCGAAAAGGCAATTGATATCCGGTCGTTGAGACATGAAACCGGCCTTATCACCTATGATCCTGGTTTTGCAAACACTGGCTCCTGCAAAAGCAAAATTACGTTTATGGACGGCGAAAAAGGCATCCTTCGCCACCGAGGCATTCCCATTGAACAACTGGCCGAAAAATCATCTTTTGTGGAAATCTCATTTCTGGTCATGAACGGTCATCTGCCGACACGAGAAGAACTCACCCGAACCAGCATCATGTTAAATGATCAATCCATGGTTCATGAAGACATGCAGTTCTTTTTTCAAAATTTTCCCCGCCGGGCGCATCCCATGGGTATTCTGTCCGCCATGGTCAATGCCCTGCGGAGCTTTTATCCGGAAATAATAGAAACTGAAGAAGATTTTGAAAAAGTATTCATTCGCCTGCTGTCCAAAATCCGAACCATGGCAGCCATGTCATACAAAATTTCCATGGGTCACAAGGTAATTTATCCGAGAACAGATTACACCTACTGCGCCAACTTTCTGAATATGATGTTTGACAGTCCGGTCAATCCATACCAGCTGGACAGAGACGTAGTTAAGGCATTGAACACTTTCTGGATTCTGCATGCCGATCATGAACAAAACTGCTCTACTTCAGCGGTAAAAACCGTGGGCAGTTCCCGGGCAAATATTTATGCCTCCATTTCAGCCGGAATTGCTGCATTATGGGGTCCCCTTCACGGCGGCGCCAACCAGGCAGTCATTGACATGCTGACGGACATTCACAAAAAAGGCGTGGGTATCAGCGAAGTCGTAGAAAAAGCAAAAAACAGACGGAGTTCCTTCCGCCTCATGGGATTCGGGCATCGGGTATATAAAACATACGATCCGAGGGCGAAAATCATGAAGAGAAGTTGTGACAAAATCCTTCCTAAGCTGAAAATTGACGACCCGCTGCTTGAAATTGCCAAACAACTCGAGGAAGTCGCCTTAAGTGATCCTTATTTTATTGAAAAAAACCTTTACCCGAATGTGGACTTCTACAGCGGCATATTATTAAGAGCCCTGGGTATTCCGACGAAAATGTTTCCCGTGATGTTTGCCATCGGCCGCCTGCCGGGATGGATTGCCCAGTGGAAGGAAAATATGGATGATAAGGAGCAGAAAATTACCCGTCCCCGGCAGATTTACATGGGTGAAAAAGAATCACCGTATATCCCGATCTCCAAAAGGGAGTCCGAGACAGCAGACAAACCAAAGATTAAAACAATCTAAATTCAAAAACGGCCATTTTTGTAATTTAACAGCAAAAATGGCCGTTTTTTTATCCACCGATAGTGTCGCGTCAAGGTTGAAATAGCGCAATCTTGCGCCGTAATTTTTTGTACCTATAAGGCGCTACTTGAAGAGCATAATGGGCAACGCGACTCAAGCCGTTATGACGTAGACGCATAAAAGGACAAGAAATATACGTCAGTTCTGAGTTGACGAGGCACTATTCAAAATCTTTTTCCGATAATCAGTATACCGGACCAATGCTGCCAGTGCCTTTGCCGCGCGGCCTGGACTGGGCAACACCGCAATGCCGTTATCCTGAAGATTTTTGACAAACCGGTTTTCCCGCGTATAAAACGAAAACCCGATAAACGGTTTGGAAAAACCTTTAATCAAATCCGCCACCGCCTTGCTTTGTTCATCAATAAACGCACCGGCCTGAACAACTGCTTTTTCTCCCGTGATTCCGAAACCCTCCATCGATCGCCGAACCGAATGCTCGGGCATTAAAAAATATATCAATACCGAATCGGACGCCTCATCTTCTATGAGCACTTTGGGAATATCCACAAAATAATCCATGCTGTTTTTGGAATATGTAATATCAATGGGATTGCTGGTACTGCCGGTATGAGGCACATATTGTTTCAGCTTTTCAAGGGTTTGCGTAGTTATAGGGTTTAAGACAAGGCCTTCCCGGGTGCAGACATCTGCCGCCACAGCGCCGGGACCGCCTGAATGAGTCTGGATAACGACCCGGTTCCCCAACGGTTTTGGGCACATCCCTAAGCACAAACAATAATCAAACATTTCCTCAATAGAATTCGCCCGGATCACACCGCTTTGACGAAAAATCCCGTCATACAGCCGATCCGGACCGGATAGCGCACCGGTATGCGAAAAAGTCGCTTTTTTCCCGCCCTCGGATCCGCCTACGTAATAGGCGACAATGGGTTTATGCGGAATGATGGATCGGGCCGTTTCAATAAATTCCCTGCCACGCCGGATCGTTTCAATGTAGAGGCTGATGACGCGTGTCTGGGGACAGGCTCCCAAATATTCCAGGCAGTCCACAATATCAATGTTCGCCTCATTGCCGACGCTGATGCCGGTGGAATACCCCAGACCGAAACCGCCAAGATAATCGAACATCTGGGTAATAAAACTGCCGCTCTGGGATGCCATCCCAATGAAACCGGCACCCTGCTGATAGGGGAAATATGTTGCGTTGAATTTATGGTGAGGATTAACAGCGCCGATACAGTTGGGGCCGACAAACCGCATGCTGTATTTATCGGCGATATCACATATTTGTTTTTCAAGGGCAATCCCGTTTCCGCCGACTTCCTTAAATCCGCCTGAAACAATAATGGCCTGCCTGATCCCTTTTTTACCGCATTCTTCTAAAATTTCCGGCACTACTTTCGTAGGAAGAACAATAAAGGCAAGATCCGGTGTTACCGGCAAATCCAAAACTGATTTACAGGCATCAAGCCCCATCACCTGATCTTCTTTGGGATGAATCGGGTAAATATCGCCTTCAAAACCAAGCGCTAAAATGGATGAGAGCAAATTAGTGCCCATGGCGGCAAACCGGTTGGACGCACCGAACATGGCAATATGTCGCGGATTTACGATTCGATACAGCGCTGTCTGTTCAATTGATTTCTGCATAGTTAACTCCTGTTTTCCGAACTAAACACCACCAGCGAATCCACGGCCGTCACCCGTCCATCCTTGTCAATCTTCAACGGGTTAATATCAATTTCAGATATATCCGGATGATCCTGCCCGATTCTCCCCAGGGATATCAAACACTGACAAATGGTATTCACGTCAGCCGGGCGTTCCCCCCTGAATTCATCGAGCATGGCCCGGCATTTGAGTTCACTGACCATATCTTCGGCTTCCACCTGATCAAACGGGGCGACCCGAAAAACCGTATCATTAAAGATTTCCGTCATCACACCGCCAAGGCCCAGCATCACACAAGGGCCAAACTGCGGTTCACGGGTCAAGCCCAACACCAGCTCGCGGGCACCGGAAATCATTTCCTGCACCAGAATTCCTTCCAGTTCCCCAAAAATTGAACCGGATACTGAAGACAGAATTCGATCATAGGCCTTAATCACATCATCATCTGATGGCAGGCTTAATTCAATGCATCCGGCTTCACTTTTGTGCATCAATTCCGGACTACAGGCTTTCAGTACCACCGGAAATCCTATCTTATTTGAAGCAGCTACCGCTTGATCCGGGCTATGAACCAGCACTTCATCTGTCACCGGAATACCGTAATCCGCCAGCAATTTTTTGGATTCATACTCCGAAAGTGCACGGGGGCTGCTCTCAATTTCGGATTGTTTTGATAATTGCATCGCTTCCTCGATTATTTCATGATGTTAATTCTTGTTACCGCAAGTCTGATTCGTTCATTTGCAAGGCATAAAAGGTAAAGCTGTAGTGTTTTACCGCGAGCCCTTTATAACACGGCAAATGGGAGAATCAACTTGTGGTGCTGAAACAAACCACAGGATCTTCCTTATCCCGGCAAACTATTTTTTTATTTTCAAGATACTTCAAATGGGAAATCGCCTCGCCGGTGGCAAACCACTTTTGCGCCACTGGAAAATCATCCCAGGAAGCAGCCACAATGTCCCATTTCATTTTCGCTGCCACGTCATACGCAGACAACGAAGATGTCTCAATCAGAATATCCACGACCTCCCGGAGCCTCAAATCATGATGGTGCTTCAACTCATCAATCCGCTGGGTATAATTTTCAAACAGCCGCCGGTGTCCGGGAAGCACCCGGTCTACTTTTAACGGATACACTTTGTCCAGGCTTTCCAGATACTCCTTTAACGGATCGGAATCTTCCGACCAGCACTGAATATTGGGGGTAATATCACCCAGAATATGATCACCGGCAATTAAAAACCGTTTGTCAGGTTCGTATAAGCAGGTATGCCCCTGGGTGTGACCGGGTGTCTGGATACAGGTGAACCGGTACTCTCCGATTTCCAAAATGTCATTATCATTTAAAATATTTAAGGACGGAATCCAGTCGGTGCCGTATTTGAAGCCGGGATGCTGGTTAAGGGCGTGACGAAGCATTTCTTCAGGAAACCCGTTTTGGGCGGCATAGGCAATCATCGGCTCAAAACCCTCCCAGTGTTCAATGAGTTCCGTATCCGGACGGTTAAAATAAACTATTGTGTTTTTAGTGACCAGTTCCCCTAAAAGTCCAAAATGATCCGCGTGGAGGTGGGTGATGAAAATATCTGCTGTTTCAAGACCGATATTTAATTCCTTTAATCCATCCATCATGGCAACTTTACACTCTTTCCGATTCAGGCCCGTATCAATGATCAGGTTTCGTTCACCGCCCTTGATTATATATGAATTAAGATACTTTAACGGACTTTCAGGCAACGGAATTTTGATGCGAAACAGGTTCGGATATAATTGTTCAGCCATTGATTCACCTTTTATTATATAAAAATAACGAACGTTCACTCTATTTTGCCAAAAAATCATTTTACACAATAAAGATGATATTTCAACTGAATTATAAAATTTAATTCCGTTTAGAAGACACAAGGCAAAGTTCACCTGACCGAAAGTGGCGCGGATGTCAAAGAGTTGCAAAATTTTCTTGGCCATAAAAAAATTGACCGCACGATGGTTTATTTTCAGTTCACCACAAAGCAGCAAGACGCTTTTTATAATAAAATTGCGGGAAGCCCCCAAAGGGGCTATGCCACCAGTCTATTATCGATGGTGATCCCAAAAGAGAGGAATAATTTTTCCCTGTATTTTGAGAGGGACAGAAAATTGAGATGTGGGGAAACGCTATATATAGTGGTTGAACGAAGCCGCTGACGCGGCGGGAAAAAACAAAATAGTGTATACTCTTTTTAATTGTCCAATTCCGGGCACTTATAAAAAAGGAGTATACCAGGACTTCTACCGGTGTTTGAATGCGCAGTTTTTGACAACCTGCTGGAAGGATCTGAATAAGAACGCTGCCAGCGGTGTCGATCAAGTGACTGCAGAGGCTTATGGAGAAAATCTGGAATGCAATATTTGTGCACTGGTAGAGCGACTAAAACGAAAACGGTATCGTACCAAACTGGTACGAAGATGTTACATTTCAAAAGAAAATGGAAAAGAAAGGCCTTTGGGCATTCCGACCTTGGAGGACAGGTTGCTGCAACTGGCCTGTGCCCGGCTTTTGTCGGCAATCTTCGAGGCGGATTTTCTGGAAAACAGCTACGGATACAGACCCAACCGAAGCGCAAAAGAAGCGACTGATGATCTGCGCTTTAATCTTCAATTCGGGAAATTCGGGTATATTGTTGAGGCTGATATTAAAGGGTTTTTCGACAATATGGATCACGAGTGGCTGCTGCGAATGCTCAGAGAAAGAATAAACGATGAGGCTTTTCTGAACCTGATTCAAAAATGGCTGAAAGCAGGTATTCTGGATACGGACGGCAAGATCATAAATCCTGAAACAGGAACTCCGCAAGGAGGGATCGTGTCTCCCGTACTGGCTAATATTTATCTGCATTTTGCACTTGATCTGTGGTTTGATAAGGTTGTTAAACCCCATTGCAAAGGTGCTGCGATGATAATTAGGTATGCGGACGATTTTGTGTGCGCGTTTCAATATCGTGGTGATGCAGGTCGGTTTTATAAGGCACTGCCTAAAAGGCTGGGAAAATTCAGTCTGTCGGTAGCTCCGGAAAAGACCGGGATGATCAGGTTCAGCCGATTTCATCCAAGTATGCGCAGGCGGATCATCTTTTTGGGCTTTGAGACATATTGGAGTTATGACCAAAAAGGGGTGGTAAGGGTGATACAGCGCGCAGCTCGCAAGAAGTTGCATGGTGCTTGCAGGCGTATTAAGGAATGGATAAAGGCAAATC
>JAJRPH010000143.1 GCA_024280875.1 Deltaproteobacteria bacterium
ATGTTCTACCCGGACGTTCAAATCTTTGAGCAAAAAATAAAAATCAGCGGTCTCGCTTTTTGTGAACTTGTCAAAAAGTTCCGCCCATGGCTTAATTTTCTCGTTATCAATGGCTGCGAATTTATAATTCTCAATAATTTCTCCGGATCCAACAATTTCAGTCAAAGCCATGGGGGCGATGTCAATGAGCTTTTCCCTGAGTATTTCAGCCTGTGCAAACTTTTTCTGCTCCGCATAATCAAGGATTCCTTCATAAATGGCTTTTACGACGCCATCTTCATCTTTCCCTTTGATATATTTTTCCATAATGGTTTCTTCGGATAACATATCCTGATTCGTTTTCAACGGCTTTTTACTGGAAATCCCCGGAACATGAATTTTACCCTGACACTTTTTACACTGCAAGCGCCCCCCTTTTTCAGGAATCTTGGACTCATCAATGGAATAAACGGCTGAACATTGCGGACATTGAATTTTCATTTTCTTATCCTTTCCGGTTGTCTCCAGGTTGCCCCGTATTTCACGGGCTAACAGGCTATTGAAAAATCCATCATTTAAAACCGTTCAATCAGTTTATCAATGAGAAACGAACTTTCCCGCATGGCCTGTTCTCCAAATGGCCCAAACCATTCGTTAATTTTTTTAAATTCCTTCTTAAACTCCGCCTTGTCGCCTTTTTCCAGCATTTCGAGATTCTTACTCAAGCTGTTGATGTAGTCCTTCAGCAACTCCCGGCGTTCCGGGGTGGCAAAAATAATTTCCGCATACAACCCGGCATCCTGAGCAAACAACCGCCCCACCATTCCCAGTTCCAGGCGGTATATGGGGCTTGAAAACTCTAACGTTCTTGCCAGCGGAACCTTTTTAAACGCCAGAAACTGCCCGAACGCAAACGTTGCAAAATGTCGAAGGGACTGGACAAATTCCATAATCTCATCATGTTCGTCCGCTTCCGACATCACAATAATGGAACCCCATAAAGAGAACTGCTCGATCACCCAGCGACAGGCATCATCATCCCGGCCCGGGGTGGCCACCACAATCTGTTTATCCAGTGATGATGTGGAGGGCCCGAACAGGGGATGGAGTCCTACAACCGGCCCGGGATGCGATTTCAACATGGCATCTAAGGGGACCTTCTTGATACTGGTGACATCTGCCAGTACGGCATTCTTCGGCAGATAGGGGCCGATTCGTTTGACAATCTCAGCAGTCCTGTCAATGGTCACTGAAATGATGCACAGATCGATGCCGTCACAAAGTACGGCGACATTCGGCCAATCTTTGCTGCCCATGGAACGGACATGGTAGCCGGCGCCACTGAACCAGTTGACAAAATATCGTCCCATCTCACCGGTGCCGCCGACAATCAGGACGGTTGCGCCAGGCTTAACCGCTTTTAAGGCCATCTGGCCGGTCTGCTCAACCCTTGATCGGTGCATGATAATCCGGTAAAGTTCCTCGATGAAATCCGGGCACAACCCGGCATCCCGCGCCTGCTGCCGCCGGGCGGATATAAGGTCTTCTTCTCTGGACGGGTGATACACCTGCAGGTTATGTGCCTTTTTCAGCGCCACCACATGTTCCACCTGTTTCTGGCGTTTTGACAGCAAATCCACTACCTGCTGATCAATCGCATCTATCTCACGGCGCAGTTCCGTCAGTTCAGCTTGACACGCATTGGGAATGACACTCATTTTTTATCCTTTTCCAATATATGAATCACGAAGGGTTTTTAGATTTTTTTTATATATTCTTCTGTATTAATATCTTTGATAGCGCATTTTATCAATAAAAATCACCCATAAGCGTCATCCTGGAAATCCCCATGCCATTGATGCCGCACCAGAAAAAATCGATCAAAGGGATATTTACAATAGTTCCTTTTTATATTTTTATCTTGAAATTCCAATAAGATATGTTAATCATAAGGTTCGGATAATATTTAAAATATAATTCTAGCCGCCCACTGTATCAGCACAGGAGGATTCCATGGGAACACGTAGTATATCATGTCAGAAGATTTGGATCTTAGTTGTCAGCATTTTTACCCTGTGTTTTCTTGCCGGCCCGGATGCTGGGGCTAAAGGGTTTAAAAAAGAATACAAACTTCAGGTGACTGTCGGCCCAAACTTTTACTGGGGCAAGGGGGCGGCAAAATTCGCACAACTGGTCAAGAAAAACACAGGCGGACAAATCAACATCAAACCATATTACGGGAGTTCTCTCCTGCAGGGTGCCCAACTGAAATCCGCCCAGCTGGTGGCAAAGGGCGTTATTGACTGAGCGTTTGAATCCACCATCAACATCTCGTCTGTCATCCCTGAATGCAATGTCTTCTCCCTGCCATTTTTTATAAATACCTATGGAAACCTGGATAAACTGGAGCAGGGACAAACCGGAAAGGCAATTTTTGAAGCTTTAAAGAAAAAACGGCTGATGCCACTGGCTTGGGGGGAAAACGGATTCCGCCAGATCACCAATGATAAAATAGCCATCCGCCGGCCGCAGGATCTAAAAGGGTTGAAAGTTCGCGTGGTCGGCAGCCCGATATTTATTGATATCTACCGGCAAATGGGGGCAGATCCGGTAAACATGAACTGGGGAGACGCCATCTCCATTTCATATCTGGTGATGCCCGTGCTGAAGGCGTTTGCCATTGATCCGCTATGGTACGGTGTCATTTTTATCACCGCCCTGGCCATCGGACAGGCCACCCCGCCAGTGGGCGTCAACCTGTTTACCGCCGCCAACCTGATTGGCGGCGATGTGG
>JAJRPH010000144.1 GCA_024280875.1 Deltaproteobacteria bacterium
CCCATTTCGCATGGGGACCATCCAGCTGTCGCTCTGATCCATTTCCTGCGCGACATATGTGTATCGGGCCTCATCCGGTTCCCACAAATCCCTGACAATATACTGCCCGCCCCAGATAATACCGGTGAAAATCAGAATCAGCAAGAAAGGGATGGGCTTATCAATCGACATGAATCTCATGTGCTGAATCTCTCTTTTTAAAGATCAATTGAAGATTGCGGATATAAACCGTGAACCCGAATGCCTGGCCCAGAATGAATACCGGGTCCTTCCGATAGATCGCGTAAATCAGAAGCACCAGACTCCCCATCAGGCTGAATACCCAAAAGCTTAAGGGAATTACGGATTCTTTTCTCTTTTCCGATGCAATCCACTGGACAACAAAACGCATAGTAAAGCACAGCTGGCCCAGCAGGCCAAAAATCAGCCAAAAATCCAACGGTTTTCCAATATTAATGTTCATCACTCATCTCTTTTATCTGATAATGAATTTGCCGATCCTGCATCCAGCGAACAGCGAGCAGGTCCCTTAAGCCGGAAAAGGCCCGATCCCATGTTCCGTATTTTGACACGCCCATCGTCCGCGGACGATGACTGACCGGCACTTCAATGACTGTCGCCCCTTCCATTTTCATCAGGGTCGGCAGGAACCGGTGAAGGCCTTTATATATTTTGATATTTTTAAGCAAGCTAGTTTTCATGATCTTTAAAGAACATCCTGTATCCTTTATGGTTTCACGGGAAAGCCGGTTTCGCACGCCATTGGCGAACTTTGATGAAAACTTCCGCCACCCGGTATCATGCCGGTCTTTCCGCCACCCGGTGACCATATCGTATTCGGCCAGGTACGGGATCATGTTCAATATATCCCTGGGATTATTCTGAAGATCACTATCCATGGTGATGACATATCGCCCCTTTGCCGCCTGAAAACCGGCATACAGCGCGGCAGACTGTCCGCAGTTTTTCTCAAAACCGAGATATCGACAGTGTTCATCTTTTTTTGCAAGACCTTTTATAATGTCCAGGCTGCTGTCGGTGCTACCGTCATCGACCCAGATGATCTCGCAAGGCACAGCGATCCTGCCTGTCAATTCTTTGATTTCATAGTACAATAAACTAAGATTATCTGCTTCATTGTATACTGGTATGATAATGGAATATTCGACCATAAAAAGAAAGTCCCCTTAATTCATGTTCATTTTTTAAACTATCACATTTGAAATTAAACTACCATAAGCGGAATAGGGAGATAAAAACTGTCGATAGTAGTCGGGTTGCTGAATAATGATACCCTGGATCCCGATTCCGATGGGTTTTTAAAAAATTATGATCTTCGTCGTCATCGGGTCAGAACATGGCAAAAATAAACTCCCCGTTATCGTCTGCAAAAACAGGTACCGGCAATTCCAGTTTCCATTTTTCAAAATTCCGGTACCGGGCCACCAGAACAAGATTCCCGGGGTTTTCATTGATTAAATCGTTTAATTTATTGATATTGTCACGTCCTATCAATCGTTGCGCGGAGTTCGGATATTGAACACCATACGTTAATTCACCCGTGCTTCCCATCAGGTAGACATCGCTTCTTTTATAATACCAGCAAACTGCTTTTAACGGACTGTAATCAGAAACAATAATGATACCAGGGCGTATTTTATCGGAATGGCTCATTAAAAACGCCCCGGGCGACTTCTTGTTGATAATGGCATCCGGATATAAAAAATGAACTGAAAACAGGAATAATACCGGTGCCATGGCAAAAAGCATTATCCGTTTACGGCCATCTTCGGCAAATGCCGCGCGCAGATAAAAAATAATACTAATAAAAAAGACAGATATTCCCATCCAGTATTTCCATGACTGCGTAAACGGCCTGAAATGGAAAACATCCGAAGTCTGCATGATCGTCAAAGATACTGCCAGCAGACCAAAAAATCCCGCAGCCGCGAATGCGCTGACCTTAAGGCCTTTTGGCAACGGCATGCCGTTTTGGGGGCCGGCTTTCTCGTTCAGGCAGTTCATAAGGCCAATAGCAGCAATCAGAACAAAGGGAACAAAACAGGGTAAGATATAGGTTATCAGTTTTCCTTTGGAAGCGGAAAAAAACAAAAACGGAAATACAAACCAGCAGATCGCGAATTTTAAAAGCGGGTTTTCAATTTTCTTTTTCCGGATCCCTGAAAACACGGTAGGCGCGAGAAACGTCCAGGGCATGGCGGCGACCGGTAAATAAAGTAAATAATAATAAAAAGGCGCTTTATGCTGGGCATTGTCCGCCGCAAAGCGTTTGATATGCTCTTCCCAGAAAAAATAATTCCAAAAATCCGGTTCCTTCAGGTGGATCATGACTGCCCAGGGCAAAATCGTCAAAACAGCGGCCACTAACGGAATCCATGGCACCGTAAAGATGTCTTTGACTTTTTTTTCCCAGATTAAAAAAGGCACAATAATTATCACTGGCAACACAAAGGCCAGAAACCCCTTGGTCAGAAACGCAAAGCCAACAAATACGCCGCAACACACTATAAAAAGATTATTCTGTCCGTCCCGTTCTGTTTTGAAGCCTGATCGGGCATAAAAAAAGCAGATCATGGCTGCAGACATGAAAAAAGAAAACATGCTGTCTAAAAGACTGAACACGCCGACACCGAATACTTCAAAACAGGTGAGCAAAATCATGGAAGACAAGATGCCGGCAAAATAACCGCCGGCAAAGCGCCGGGCAAGGAAAAACAGCATCAGGGCGGATAGACCGACGGAAACAGCCGAAGTAAACCGGACGGCAAATTCATTTTCTCCAAAGACTTTAATCGATGCCGCATTCAGCCAGTACCCCATCGCCGGCTTTTCAAAATATCGAAACCCGTCCAATTTGGGAACCACAAAATCACCGGTTTCGATCATTTCTCTGGCCATCTCCGCATATCGGGTTTCATCAGGAATGGATAGGGGCCGGACGCCAAGGGGCAGGATGTAAAGAAAAAGAAACACAAAAAGCGGAAGTAAACTCAATTTTTTCATCAATCAGACCCTTTTTATTTCAACCCTGCATTCATCCGGTTGCCGCTTCCATCGTCGATGCATCCAGACCCATTGCTCAGGATATTTTCGAATAATTTTTTCATAAATATCGGAACATTTCTGAACATCTGCAACAAGGTCCCTATCCGGATCTCCGGTATCAGAAGCCGTAATTGGCTCAAAGCATTCAACATGATACGTCAGGTCATGTTCCAAGTGCATGAAAACCGGGATTATCGGAATATTAAACCGTCTGGCAAGAAGTATCGGGCCGACAGGCGTATTTGCTTTCTTTCCAAAAAAATCAACCCAGACCCCTTTTACCCGGGTATCCTGATCCATCAGAATCCCTAAAGGGCATCCCCGTTTTAGTGTCTTTATAATTTCCCGCGTCTCAGTTCCCCGGGCGATATTAATATATCCTGCCTGGTTCCGTGTTTCCAGTATCAGTTTATTCAATCTGGGGTTTGTCAGTGGTTTTCCGACCACCCGGAGCGGATATTTTTTCCAGGTCAGCCATGCGCCCATCAACTCCCAGTTCCCGAAATGACCGGTTAAAAGAATCATCCCGTGGCCTTTGCGAAAGGCGTTTTCAAAATGATGCATATTGTCAGCCCGGATATAACGGTTCATGCCTTCTTTAACGAAAAGCGGAATTCTGGTGGCATCAACACCTGCCGTCGCAAAATGAAGAAACACATCCAGGGCGATTCGTTTGATTTCTGCTTCGCTTTTTTCATTTCCAAACGCCATGGTTAAATGCCGAATCGTATTTTGCCGTTGCTTTTTGGCAAAAAAATAAAAAATAAGAGCCAGGCTTCTTGAGATCCTGATTCCGATGCGGCGAGGAACAAACCGGAACAGTCTGACTAAAAAATTAACAACATGGTACTGTACGGCATTTTTGATTGTTTTTTTCATGTTCATGAATTGTTTTTTGCGTGAAAATATTTAGGATTAAAAATTCTAAAATCATAAGATGAAATCATTAAGATGAAGACGCCTGGACACTCACCCAGCCTTCCCGTCCGGGGATCTCACCGGGAACAATAATTCCAGGTGAGATGGGCATTGAATCTTTTAAAAAACTCCCTAACGGCCTGAAATCAACTCCTCGAGAAAAGGCCGTTTCTAAAAACCGTTCAAACAAACCCGATAATACCATCCCCTCTACTTCGGCATGAATGGTCAACACATTGAGTTTCCAAGGCCTTAACAGCGACAGGAGGTAGTCATTATAATTTTCATGGGTAATATTGTTGACTCCGATCACTTCATCATAAGTCGGCAGGGTAGTTGGAATTTGCGGCTGAAACAATTGCCTGCCATCCACTATTGGATAAAAAACGCCCGTTCCCCGGCAGTCGCTGTTATATTTAAAGGGAAGGGATGCTTTAAATGCCAGGGAGGTCTCATTGCTTTTCCATGACGGGGCCGCCGAACAAACCGGTGCTTTACC
>JAJRPH010000145.1 GCA_024280875.1 Deltaproteobacteria bacterium
AAAAGTCAGATTCCGATGGCAAAGAAAAAAGCTCCAAATTTGAGGCGCGCAAATCCTGAGTGATGATTTGTACTTAGCGTACCATGAAGAAACGAAAGATGAAGCGCAACAAAGAATTTGGACTTTTTACGAAGCCATCATTAGTTAGTGCTCTCCTTTAAAAGCACACCATCAAACGCAAACTTGTGGCTAAAAACGACAGTAATGCAACTTTTTTTAGCAGTGAAGCATATCGATAACTTTACATTTCTCCATTATCATGATTGGCACAATATGCTGAGTTAGAAAAGAATTCAATCATCACTTGAGCGAATGTCAATCTGAGCAATTTTCACCACTGTCCGCTGACTGATGTTGCCGTGGTCATCGGTATACGTCATTTTTACACATGTCAGCCGGTTTTCGACAAATAGCCGAATACATTCGGGATATAGTTGATACTCCAGGGCCAGGCCTTTTTGCTTAATGGAGTCAATGGTGTCTGTTTCCGTGATGGGAAATGTGCGCTGGCCGATGATGGGACCGGAGTCTTCGCCGTAGTCGATAAAATGGACCGTGCACCCGCCGACCTTGCAGCCGTATCTGAATGTGTCGCCGTAGCCGTCTACTCCGGGAAATGCCGGGAGCAGGGCCGGGTGGATGTTCATGATGCGCGGTTTTCCTGGCGTTGTGTTGACCCGGTCGATAAAATACGGTGTCAGGTTCCGCATGAAACCAGCCAGAACCAGCAGGTCAAAGGGGTAGGCTTTCATTTTTTCAAGAAGGGCGGCTTCGGCAATGGCGCGTGTTTCAATAAATATGGAAACTTTTTTCGCATCGGTTCCCCTGTTTAACAGGGATTGTTTTATTTTAATATCTTCAAGATCAAAATCATCCGGGAAAAAGTATTCTTCAGGTGAATGTTTAAAGTTTTGGATAATTTCAGAATAGTTGACCATAAACGTGGGGATCCCTTTCTTCCCGGCTTTTTCAAGCCCCTTGGCGTTCGGGTTGTCAGACCCCACGAAGATGACTTCACCATCAATCCTTCCTTCTTCACAGGCTTTTATGATGGCATCCATATTGGTGCCGGTTCCGCTGATCAACCCGCCGATTTTTATTTTTTTACCCATGATTTGCCTCGTTATGTTTTTTATTTATACGGATAAACCCGCTTGGGATCAGAAAAATATTCTTTGGTGGTTTTAATCACCACCGGACTCAAAAATATCAGGCCGATGAGGTTGGGCCATGCCATCAGGGCGTTGAAAATATCGGAGATGGTCCACACGGTGGTCAGTTCAACCGCTGCGCCCACCGGCAGGAGGATACAATAGATGACACGATAGGGCATGACCATTTTTTCGCCAAACAGGTAATCCACGCACCGGTCGCCGTAGTACGACCAGCTGATGGCTGTTGAAAATGCGAAAAAGATGATACCGATAGAAACAATATAATCCCCCGGCCCGGGAAGGCCCATATTAAATGCTTTGGCGGTCAGCACTGCGCCGGTCAGGGCATTGCCGTCCGCGCCGATGAGTGTAAAGGCATTGGTGGTGAGAATGACCATCGCTGTTATAGTGCAGATAACAATGGTATCAATAAAGGGCCCGAGCATGGCAACCAGTCCTTCCCTGACCGGTTCCTTGGTCTTGGCCGCCCCGTGGGCAATGGGCGCACTGCCTAGTCCGGCTTCATTAGAAAATACCCCTCTGGCCACACCAAAACGGATGGCCTGGGCGAGAGCTGCACCCGCGAATCCACCTGTAGCAGCGCTCCCGGTGAATGCGTCTGAGAATATCATGGCAAATGCCGCCGGGATCATATCAAAATTTAAGACGATTACCCACAGCGCGCCGCCCACATAGAATACAGCCATAAACGGAACCAGCCGACTGGCGACCTGGCCGATGCGCTTAATCCCGCCTACAATGACGGCAAAAACAAGGCCGCCTATGATCAGGCCGGTGACCAGCTTGGGAACACCGAATGTTCTCAATAACGGTTCGGCAACGGAATTGGCCTGAACCATATTTCCGATACCGAAAGACGCAATGGCCGCAAACACGGCAAATAAAATGCCCAGCCATTTTTGCCCCAGACCTTTTTCAAGGTAATACATCGGGCCGGCTCCCACGGTGCCGTCTTTGTGGATGGTCCGGAATTTTAGCGCCAGCAGACATTCCGCATATTTCAATCCCATACCAAAAACAGCGGTCACCCACATCCAGAATACCGCTCCGGGACCGCCTAAGGCAATGGCCGTACCCACGCCGGCGATGTTGCCTGTTCCTATTGTGGCGGAAAGTGCCGCGCTTAATGCCTGAAAATGGGTAATTTCGCCTTCATCGTCCGGGTTATCAAATTTTCCGGAAATTAATTTCCAGGCATAAGCGAATTTTCGGAGCTGAATCGCTTTGGTGATCAGCGCCACCAGCACACCGGTGCCGACTAAAAGTATGATTGTTACCGGTCCCCACACAAATCCGCTGATGGCGCTTAACAAATGTTCCATATTTATCGTCCCCCAAAGGAAAGTACCATTTCATCCGGATAGGTGACGCTAAATCCGTATTTGATGACGGTCTCTGTCTGCGGCAACACCGGAAATTCCCATTTCAGCAGATTATCCTCTTTTTGGGGTGATGTATTGTTAAATATTTCTTTGAGTTTAATCCGTTTATCACGAATTTGCGGATAGGCGTCTTCCATGAGAACGGCAATTTTATGCGCCTTTAGATTGTTGACTGATACTTTCCATCCCCACTGGCAGTGTTTTTTGCCGATCAAAAACCCTGTTTCATCGGATTTTTTTTCCAGCGTGGTGAGTTTCACATCCACCTGCGGGTCAGAACCAAAGAATAGTTTTTGTTTTTTGTCATGCATGGCAAACGACCGGTTGGCAATAAACGCAGAATCAACCAGGAAAGTAGCGTTTCCCCTGGGAAGCTTGATAAAATCATCTTTATTGACATTCACCCGGGCAAACAGAAACGCCTGGGGGGTCTGGTGGGGGCGGATCAGGTATTTAAAGTCAGAACTTAACACCATCTCCCGAATCGTGAAACGCCGGGACTCCCCGGCCTTAATGGATCGTTTGCCCAGATCATAGGTGTCAAAATTAAATCCGGCTTCCTGTTCCGGTTCCGGGGGGGGTGCGCCTGCTTCCATATCGGCACTGATTTGAGGGGCCATTGACATCAGCGAGTCTTCGGCCATGACATTTTTACGCCTTGGCATGGAATATTCAATGTGTTTCCGGGGCTGGATAATCCAGTCTCTTAAAACCGGCGGTTCCGGCCGGGTGAAGATCTGGGCGGTGGCAATTTTGAGCTCAATGCCTTTCCAGTCGATGCCTGTATTTTGCGTAATCTCCGCATACCAGTTAAGTTCTGTCTCTGATTTTGCGGGTCGAGCATTGAGTGTATACATCGGTCGCCAGCTGCAGTTTTTAATGTGATAGGAACAGGTCATATCAATTTTCGGCTGTGGTGTGCCGGTTAAATAAACGGTTACCTGCCAGCGTTTTTTGGCGGCCCCGGTCAGGTCATTGATTTGTTTTTCAATGTCCGTGATTTGTTCTGCCAGTTCTTTAAGGCTTTGGTTGTAGAGGAAAATTTCATCATAGGCTTCGGTCATCCCTTTTTTGATGGCATTGCCCAGTTTTTGCACGGATTCAATGGTTTCAATTTTTTCCGGCTGATTTTTTGCCTGGGTCTGCCAGAAAGTTATATAAGTGATGTCAGCCTTGATCCGGGTTTCAAATTCCGATTTTTGACGGTTTAAGTCTTTTAACTGATTTTTCAGCGTCTCTACCTGATCTGCAACCTGGAGGAGCTGTTCTTCAATATTGACCGAGGTGATCCGCATTTTGGACCCGGGCGTTGTATTGACCGACAGGGTTTCTTTGTCTGCGTGAATGGGCAAAAAGAACCGGGCTAAATGATGATCACCGTCTGCCTGAACGTCTGCAATTTGATGGTCGGTAATTTTTGCATCATTCGGATAAATGATGGCGGACACCGGTTTGGCATGGCTGATTGCCGGCAGCAGGAGAATGGATAGGGTGATGAATATCAGCAAAGAGAATTTAAAACGATAAAAGGTTTTAGCTGTCATTTTCTTTCCTTTCAATAAGGGTTCACCTGAATTCTGTATGAGCAATTCAAGTTGGTGACAGTGCTTCAATGATCATAATAGATAAAATAACAGATCGGGAACAGGGCATCAAGGAGGAAAGGGGATTCTAAAAGATAAACATCGAACGTTTAACATTGAACATTGAATAATAATGATGATTCTACAAAAAGTTGCTGGATGGCAAAGTTGCTGGCTTTGTAAAAAGCTTTTCATGGTGATGAATCACCACTGTATCAGCAAATAACTTATCGATCATTTCAAATTTTTATGAATGAGTTATTTGGAGCTTTTTTCTTTGCCATCCAAATCTGACTTTTTACGAGAGTGGCAAAGTTAAAAGGTTCATATACAAGGCGAGGCGGTTTTTCAGAATCGAAATAATACAAATTGTATATTGATAGTCTGAAAAACCGCTACAACGCAGTAGATGGGGCTTTTAATAACGCCATCAATTATTTTTTTACCATATTATCCATCTTATAAGCCGGGAGCATAAACGGATAGTCGCTTTTCGATGAAATCGCCGGATAGGTGCTGTCGTCTTCATTGATTTTATCAAATACGGAAAGGGTGACGGTTTCAGCGCCGGTTATCGTAAGGGTATACAGGGGCGAGGTAAAATCCGCCCTGGTTTTATCGGTAATGTATGACTGGCATTTTAGATTTGAAATATTATTGAAGAAGTTGTTGAGATCTGATTCCTTGACCGGATTGCCGTCCGCGTCCTGCCAGACCAACTCCGGCTCGATAATTTTTTGGGATTCAGTCTTTTCACCCTTTTCCCCGGCCGGTTCTGATTCTGAAGAGACTTTAACTTCAACAGGTACTTGTTGCATGCTCAACACAGGATTGCCGTCTTTATCCTTGATTTCAACTTGCTGGACCTGGGCCTTTTCAACAGTGAGCACGGTTTTATCCCGAAGGTCATCTTTGGTCTGATCAAACTTGCTTCTGAAATTGTCCCGGGCATGATATACCCGTTTGTCGTTGGACAGCTTAATAAACGTATGACGGTTTGACGGCACTGATTTGCCGATATCAAAGGTGCGCAGGGTCTTACCATCTGCTCCTGCCTGGATGCTGATTTTGTTTTTCGGATCCAGATCATACCGATGGTAGGATTCGCCTTCAGATACCATCGCCGTCACGGTAAGCGCTTTGATTACGTCCACCATGGATTTGATTTTATCGGTGTCTGCCGGATACTTTTCCGGATAAATCAGCCAGTTGTCATTTTTTTGCTTGAGTTCGATAATTTCAGGCCCTTTGGTTATTTTTATGGAAGTAATATCAGAATCCGTCAGTTGGGCGATGGCCGGTAATTCATAGTGGGTACGGTCTGTTTTGTGAACAGCCAGGTATGCCGTCAGAGCGGCGATGATGACTCCTAAAAGGAGGTACTCTTTTTTTAATTTCATGATTTTCCTCTTCTTGTTCGGTAATGCCTTTCAGTTTGAAAATCCTGTAAAAAATTATATTCGGATGGCAAAGCAAAAAGAATCATATTCAAGGCGCACAAAACCTGAGGAACGAGGCGTACGAATGTACGTTGAGTGACGAAGGTTGCAGTGCAACACAGAATATGATCTTTTTGAGAAGCCATACGTTTATTTTTGAAACAGCAGCTGTATATTCCTCCGCCGGATCCTTCTGCGCCACCATGTAAACAGTCCGAAGATAATAATAATTACCGGCAGCCCCATGATATTAAATAGTTTAATGATATTTTTGGTCATCACTTCGGTTTTTTCAAGGGGGTTGAACTCCTGCATTTTGCTTCGCATGGCAGCGACATCATCCCGGCCGTTTAACGTGTCAATGAGGTTTAGAATAAATGCGGCATTCGGACTTCTGCCTTCAGCGTCCAGCAGATTGTCTTTCAATATGGCCGAAGAGCCGACAATACAGATTCTCCCGGGTTTCCCGGTAGGAATAAAGCTTTCTTTACTTTCAACCTTTGACAAAACCGGATTTTCTTTTTTATCCAATTCTTTTTTGTCCAATTCCATTGTGTCTGGGATCTCCGTATCTGTCTTGGCATCCGCTGGTTTTTCCACCTCTTTTTGCGGAATGTCCTTACCGGTAAAATAGCTGGAGAATTTCCCTTCCAGTAAATATGCCAAAGGATAGCTTTTAAACTTTCCTTTTTCCTTGGGCGGCTGAATGAACAAGGGGTTTAAGTTGATCTGTCCGGTCATTTCCCAGGCTTGCCCTGATGACGCGATCAGCTGATAAGCGGTTATATTGTTTTTCTTGATAATTTCATTATCTAGAGACACCGGGGAATTATTCAGCGTGATCAGGCCTTTGATGTTTTTCATAAAGTCCAGGTCTTTATTAATATTTTCGTTTTTGATCATGGGCGCGAAATAGATGGAGCGTTCGCCGCCGCCGGCCTGGGCAGGCAGGGTCTGTTTGAAACAGTTTTTATCCATGATAAAAGACGGTTTTACCCGGACGCCATAGTGCGCCAGCAGTTTTTCAAGGCCGGTATCCAATGGTTTATAAGATGGTCCCATGTTAAACGAAAATCGCTGCTGGGGCGGCGGCGGGGTTTCCTTAAACGCATCGGTAAAAATTGCCAGGTTGGTTCCACTCATCAGTGCCTGGTCAATCTGGTACAGTTCATAATCGGTAAATGCTTCGGTGGGCTGGGCAATGATTAAACAGTCCAGGCTTTCCGGAATCCGGTTTTCCTTTAAGTTGACCGGTTTTAACGTGTAATTTTTATTCATCAGCGTCTGGAAGTTTTTGAGCTGATCGCCTGACTGCTGCTGCATCATCATCGGGGCGGCAAGTTTAAGGGTGCCGTGATCAGCCAGGTATCCCACATCTTCATTAATGCCGATAAGGGTCTCGATATTTTCTTTGATGATTTCTTCCAGGTCGTCCATAGCGATTAACTCATAGCGGGTGCCGATAATGGGTATTCTCATGACATTGAGCAGCTGAACATAGGATTGTTCATTATTGTATTCCAGGCTCAGGCCGATGGCACCCCTTCCTGCGGTGATATTTTTTTCCGGGATATCCGGCCACTGGAGCACCCGGATATTATATTTTTTAATTAATGAATCAATTGCGTCATCGTTGGCCGGATCAATATATTCGTAGGTCAGCTGGTCGTAGTTGGTGGTATTTAATTTTTTCACGGACTCTTTTACGGTTGTAGGCAGTTGCTGGATCTCATTGAGCCCGATGATCGGCGCCACATTTTTAATGGATGAGGACATGATCAACTTGATTTTTACCTTTTCCGGAAGGCTGGCCAGGATGCTGATTTTGTTGTTCAGTTTTTCAATCATGTTGGTTAGTTTGTACTCAAGGCCGTCTGTGGTGGTAATGGCGGGTATCTTTTCAATGATATCTCCCTGGATCATCACTATGCCCATATATGCTTTTTTGAATTTAAGCTCATCTTTTTCAATCATGCGAATTTCAACCGGTTTGATACCGTAATTCTCAGCCAGTTTCCGATTCTCCATGGCTTTGTCGCTTGTCCCTTCATCCTGGGGGCTGACATCATAGAAGCGGTAATTAAAATATTTATTGTTATAAATGGCGTATTCTTCCAGAAGATCCATCAGGTAGCGCTTGGTGCTGTTATGGGGGGCCGGAAGGTCTTCAGTGAAAAATACATTGATGGTCAGCGGTTCGGACAGCTTGGCAACCGCGGCCTTGCTGGCATCGGATAATGAATAAATTCTGTTTTCCGTCAGATCGGCTCTGAAAAACAGGGATTTGCCGACTATATTGATCAGAACAATGACCACGGCATAAATCACAAATTTAATATATATATCTGTTCGAAATTTACCTTTCATTATCAACTCCTTATTCTTTATTCAGAAGGGCCAGATAGGTGCTGTAGAGACTGATGAAAATGATACTGATAAAATAAATGATGTCCCGGGAATCGATAATGCCCTTGGCGACATTCCGGAAATGGAAATCCGCGCCAAGATACTCAATGATGTTCAAAATAGATCCGGGAAAGAAAAAGAGCATTTTATCGACCAGGGTAAGCACAAAGCAGATGGTCGCGCCGAAGATAAAGGCGATAATCTGGTTGTGGGTCAGTGCGGACGCAAAAACACCGATGGCCGAGAAAGCCCCGCCGAGTAACAGCGCGCCGATGTAGCCGCCGATGACAGGTCCCCAGTCAAGATCTCCGATAAATGCGATGGAAATCGGATACGCCAAAGTCGGAAGCAGCATGGCACCGGTCATGATAAAACCGGCGGCAAATTTGCCCAAAATAATATCGGAAAATGTCACAGGCATGGTCAACAGAATTTCATAGGATCCGATATTGAGTTCTTCGGAAAACAGCCGCATGGTGATTGCCGGAATCACAAAAGAAAAGATGATGGGCAAAAGCG
>JAJRPH010000146.1 GCA_024280875.1 Deltaproteobacteria bacterium
GACACAAAGTTTTTTCTCAACAACCTTCACCGCATCACCGACAGTTTTAATCGTATCGGCATCATCGTCATCGATTTCAATGTTAAAGGCGTCTTCAGAATTGATGATGATATCAACCAGACGTGCGGAGTTGACCTTAAGATCCTGGATAATGGTCGTATCCATGGATACATTTTCCAGTCTTTCCGTCTCTTTTACATACTCTTTAATGATTTCAATCACTTTTTCAAAGATTTCCTGTGTTTCCATTTTTTTCTCCTTTTTATTTGTATTTTTGTATAATGATACAACTATTCACATCACCAAAACCGAAACTGGCTTTGGCAATGGTTTTCAGTTCCGGATAATCCAGACACGTCCGGGCGATCCGACCGCCAAAGGATTCGACCTTTGGATGGATATCTTCACAATTAACAGATGGATGAATAAACCCTTTATGAAGTTCAAGTATCGCAGCTGCTGTTTCAATGGCGCCGGCAGCACCAAGACAATGCCCGACCATCGATTTAGTTGAGTTAATATATGGAAAATTGTCCGGTCCCCGGTTAAGTGCTGTGGACCAATTAATCACCTCATAGGGGTCGGCAAAAGTTGCGGTCAGGTGTCCGTTTATTAAATCGATTTCCTCAGCCGTGATCCCGGCATCCCTGATTGCGTCTTTAATACAACGCTGAACTCCTACAGGATTTGGAGCGGTCATGGAGCCGCCGCCCCGCTGTCCGCCGCAGTTGAGCATAGCACCTGTAATTTCGGCGTATATCTTAGCCCCCCTTGCCAAAGCAGTCTCCAAATCTTCCAGCACCAGTGCCCCGGCTCCGGCGCCCGGAACAAAACCGCAGGCAGTGCCGCTCATGGGCCGGGACCCTTTTTCCGGCTGATCATTAAATTTTCTGGCAAGAACCCGCATGGAATCAAATCCGCCCCACGTATAGGGAGATGCGCCTTCCGCACCGCCAGCCACCATCCGTTTTGCAAGCCCTGCCCGGATTCTCCATACTGCATCGATAATCGCCTCGGTGCCAGTACTGCAGGCCGAAGAATTCGAGGTGACCTGGTTCCCCAGCCCCAGGATGCCGGCGACATACGCGCTGGTTCCACTGCCCATCACCCGCTCCACAACCTGGGAGCCCAGTCGCCGGACCTTTCCGGCGTTTACTGTGGGTACGACCGTTGATGCGATGGTTTCCATTCCGCAAATCCCGCATCCGAAAATTGTGCCCGAATCCCAGTCCGCCGGATCATCATCACCGGGAAGGCTCAGCCCGGCATCATGCCATGCCTCAAGGGCGGCTACGGATGCGTACCCGATGTTATCGTTTTGACATGATGACTGTTCGCTACCGAAATAGTCGGCCCAGGTTTTATCAAAATTTTCCGGCACCCCCCCGATCCGACAGGAAAACTTCAGCTCTTCAAGTCGCGGGATAAACCTGATCCCGGATTTTCCATTCCGAAGGGCTTTTTCAAAATCATCAAGGCCGGTTGCGTTCGGGCTGACAACGCCCATTCCGGTAACGACCACTCTGTTTTTATTCATTTCTTAACTCCTGTTCCGGTCAGCACGCCGGAGCAAACTATTTCACCGTTCTCCCGCTCGATGCTTGTTCTGGTTTTAAGATTTCCCTTGCGTAAATATATAATTTCACCCCGGATTATTACCTGTTCATCCGGATAAACGATTCCGGTAAATTCAATGGCATCTGCAAACGCAAAAAGGGTTGTCATCTGTTTTAGTTCCGCAACAGACATTCCCTGTTGCAACAGCTGATAAATCCCCATGGCGACCACGCCGGTCTGGGCCATGGCTTCTATCAGGATAACTCCGGGTGTAATCGGATTTGACGGAAAATGACCTTTATAAAAATATTCATCCTCCCGGAACCGATATACCGCAGTGATCTTCTTATCGTGTGCATCTAAAATATCATCGATAAACAGAAACGGGGGCTGCTGTGGAATTAAATCCATCACCTGTTTAAAGATCTCTTTGTCAGCCACTGTACATCCCTCCGTTTACGTGAATAACGCTGCCATTGATATAACTACCCTGATTGGCAAGAAAGGCCACCACTTCAGCGACCTCTTCCGGTTTTCCCATGCGCCCCAGAGGAATCTCCTCCAAAATATTTTGTTGAATTTCGCCAGTAAGCAAAGAAGTCATATCCGTGTCTATAAATCCGGGTGCCACCGAATTAACAAGAATGTTCCTGCCCCATAATTCTTTGGCCAGAGATTTTGTCATGGCATCAAGTGCTGCTTTTTCCATGGTATATGGTATTTGACCGGCGTTTCCGGTATGACCGACCACACTGGAAATATTAATGATTCGCCCCAAAGACCGGCGAAGCATAAAAAGGCGTAATATTCGTTTTGTGAGGAACCAGATGCCCCTCAAAATTGACCGCTGGGCATCAAAGGCTTCTATTTTCATGGTAACAATGGAGTCATTGATGCACATCCCGGCATTGTTGACCAGAACATCCACCCGCCCGGCTGTATCCTTGATCTGCCGGACCATCTTTTCCACCTGGTCCATATCTGTTAAATCAGCCTGTAAAAGAAATCCTTCTCCTTTTATGTCGGCAAGTATTTCTTCCGCCGCATCTTGGCTGGTTCTATAATGAATCCCTACCCGAAACCCTTTCTCAGCAAGTGCCCGGCAGCAGGCCGCGCCGATTCCTTTTCCGCCGCCGGTAACGATGGCGACCGGTTTGTCGTCAATTCCAGAAGATTCTTTCTGGGTGTTTTTTTCAGCTGTCATTTCTTCTTATTCCAATTTTTTTATTAGATGGCTAAGTTAAAAGTTCCAGATACAAGGCGTAGTGGTTTTTCAGGCTCGAAATTATACAGGTAGTATCTTGAGTGCCTGAAAAATCACTACAACGCAGTAGGTGGGACTTTTAACTTAGCCATCTTATCCTTGAGTGATGCCGCCCATACAATTATGCGAATGATTGGGATAGTCTTTGTAAGTAATCCCTTTAAAAATACCGGTTCTGGCTTTTTTGATGCTTGTAATATTCTCTCCGTCTATAAAAACTTCCGCATCAGCGATCACAATGCTGGAACCGGCCTGTTTCAGGTTCCGATACCGGAGAATATCAACTTCAAAGCGGGCGACCTTGTTGTGGGGCCGGATCTGGCCGTTAAACACAACTTCTTCACACCCAAGCGCTCTTCCGGCACCCTGTGCGCCGCTCCAGACACAGTAGAAACCCATCAGCTGCCAGACTGCATCTACGCACAGGCAACCAGGCTGAACCGGATCACCCGGAAAATGACATTGGAAATACCAGGCATCCAGCCGAATATCCTGCTCGGCCACGATCTTTCCCCTGTTACCGTTTTTTTCAATGGAAATAATGCGGTCCATCATCAGAAACGGCGGCGCCGGCAGGCGCGCGTCAAAGTCTTTTGGCGGGTCTTCAATCATCTGCCCGTACGAAAACGCCAGCAGCTGTTCAAGATCAAAATGATCCTGTTCTAAAAATTCACTATATTTCATTTTTTTTCCTGTCGTATCTTTCGTGTCTTATTGAAAGGTTCCAACAGGGTGTTTAAAAACGTCGTGAGCGTAGGCAAGGCAAGGCAAAATTCGGCGAAATAGCGGAGTTTATATTTATAAATGAGCATTTTGAGCCGAATTTTAACGCCGCATGGCCAAGCGCAATAGTTTTTCAACACCCTGTCATGCGATTCTCTCACCACCGTCTACACATATAAGCGAGCCGTTGATCCAAGCCGCTTCATCCATACATAGAAGAAATATTACATTTGCCACATCTTCCGGGGTTGTCAGCCGCCCGAAAGGATTTCGCAATGCTGCATTTGCCTTAATATGGCTGCTTCCCGGAATAACACGCAAGGCGGCGGTATCCGTCACCCCTGCTTGAATCACATTTGACCGTATGCCATAAGGAGCCAATTCAACAGCCATGGACATTGAAACAGATTCTAAAACTGCTTTGGCTGCTGAAACAGCGGCATACCCTCTCCATGCAATGCTGTTCCCTTCGCTGGTCAGACTCAGGACGCGAGCATCTTCAGCAAAAAGCCGTCGCTGAAAAATATCCTGTACCCATTCAACAATATTGGATCCCATCGCATGGATGGTATGGGTAAAATCATCTTTACCCAGGAATTGACTGTTATTGTATTCAGGAGAATCAACAAGCGTGTAAAGTGAATTCGCGCCATCCTCAAAAGCCTTATGTACAACATCATTTAAATCGTCTTCAGATACGTTAATTGCTTGCGCGATTTTTTCTCTTGCTGATTTCGAGGCATTGGAAGCGTTATAGGGGACCAGGAGTTTAAGGTTTCCAAATGCGACCGCATGAAGAACCATTCGAATGTTTCCTGTTTCTCCCATTTCTTCTGAAAGCGAATCCAGCACCCGCGTCCTGCCTTCAGTTGATAAGGCATCCAGATTGAAGGTGATGACCTTTACTCCGTTTTCTTTTATCTTCTCAAAAGATGCTTCAATTCGGGACATGGCTCCCCGCCGATCCCGATGCACAATGCAGAGATTCATGCCATGTGCAGCCAGCTTTTCCGCTGTCGCCAGGCCAAATCCGCTGGAACCGCCGATGATAAGTGCCCAAAAACCAGAATTGAATTTGATCATTGTTATTCCTTAAGATTTACGCAAAAACTCTTTTTGCCGCTGAAAATGTTGTGATTGAGTGACATTCCACTTCTATGCTTCTAAAAAAATTCCTCAGGGGACGATTGGGGCCGATCTCATAAATCTGATGGGATTTTTCAGCCAGAATCTCCATATTTTCATGCCAGTTTACCGAATTACTTAATTGGGCTACCAGTTTTTCAATCATATTTGACACGCCGCCCGAATAAAAACAGCCGGTAAAATTCGATGTAACTCTGGCGGCATTATCCGAGTTTAATTTTGCTGAAATTGAATTTAAAATAGTCATGAAACTATCTTTTATCGTATCCATAAACCGACTGTGAAATGGAGCACTCACATTTAATTGAACAAAACGAAGGGAATTTTCTTTGGCAGTCGCCTGCATAAGACGCTCTTGTGCAATCTCCATGCTGTCAGCATGGCCACTGATCACGATCTGGTCCGCTGAATTGATGTTGGCAACGTCTATGGGAAGTCCTTTCAGGGTGTTCCGGACCATGTCTGCATCGAGACCTTTTCCAATTACAGCTGCCATTGACCCGATTCCTGGCGGTGTCGCTTTCTGCATCAGTTGCCCCCTGGCGTGAACCGTTTTCAAAGCCTCTGCAAAAGGCATGGCATCAGCTGCGACCAGTGCCGTATATTCACCAAGGCTGTGCCCCCCGAAATAATCCGGCGCAAACCCGTATAAAAACTGTAAACCGCGGTACATAGCGATCTCTGTAGCAAGAATACAGGGTTGTGCATACTCAGTCAGATTTATCTTCTCATCATCACCAAAACAAAGATCCGTCACATTCCATCCCAGAGCCTGTGAAGCCTCTTCATAGGTTTTCCGGCTGACGGCAATGTTTTCATAAAAATCCTTTCCCATCCCGGATCGCTGACTTCCCTGGCCGGGAAAAACGACTGCTATTTTATTTCTGCTCATTCTTACCTCTCCTGTGTCAATCAAAGGATCTTTTTAAATGTTTTTTTAATTGTTCCCTTTAACCACAATTATTAGCTTACTGATTGCATGAATAGTTAGGTGAGCATAAATTACCACATGGTGATGAGATGGCAATGACCCTGGGAATCAAAAAATTGACACTTCGTACCAATTAGTTTAAATCTGTTTTCACAAACAGGTTTTGATAAGCAAAAGTATCATTTTAAATCATAAAGCCATGTATTTTTATGGATTCTATCCCACATATCGCCGGTTCTACATTTCTATCTGCTTTTAATGCACTGGTGGAAAAAGGAATTTCTGTCAGCATCATTGAAGATAAGATCGGAATGAGAAAAGAAGCATTGGAAAATCCGGATTTTCGATTACCGGTTCCGCAATGGAACAAATTTCTGGAACTGGGAGTGACATTATCCGGGAATCCGGCTTTTGCCCTTCAATTAGGAGAACAGATTTCTCATGAAAAAATGAGTCTGGTGGGGCATGTGGTGTTTAACAGCCGTACCGTAGGCGAAGGGCTTCAACAATACATTCGATTTATCAAGCTGGCCAGTGAAGGAGACCTTGCCGAGCTCCGGGAGGAGAACGACGAAGTCATTATGGTATATGAAACTGAAAATCCGGAATATTATTCCCCGCTTGCCATGGAACGCAATTCTTCTTTGGCTATCATTAGATTACGCAGGTATACAGGGGTTAAAATTCCTCTTAAACAGGTTCATTTCCAGCATTCCGCCCCAAATTACCTGGATGAATATCAACGCATCTTTCAATGCTCTGTTTTATTTGATCAGGCTGAAAACAACCTTGTTTTTGACCACAGCATATTATCTTTAAAAATAAGGCTTCGAAGTTCTCACCTGTATACTGCCCTTCTTAACTATGCTGAATCACTTTTAAATAGATTGTCGTTACACCGTTCTTTCAAAAAACGCGTCCAACAATTTATTGTAAAGTATTTACCGGAAGGTGAAGTGGATATTGAAAAGATATCCCATTTGATGAAGATGAGTCGCCAAACGCTGTATCGGAGGCTAAAAGAGGAAGGCACCAACTTTCACGAACTGTTGGATGAAACAAGAAAAATGCTTGCTGTGAAATACCTTACGCAGCATCAATCTTCCATCAATGAAATCGCTTTTTTACTGGGTTTTTCAGAAACCAGCGCATTTAGCCGCGCATTTAAACGATGGTATCAGAAAAGCCCTGCAAATTTTCGAAAAGCCAGCAATCAGTAACTGAAGTTGCCCAAAACAGGAGGTGTCCGTATTCTGTTTATTTCCGATGGGAAAAAACAATGGCAGGCTCTTTTGAATACAGATCTTGAAATAGATGCATCAAAAATTTCAGGCTATTACACGCGTTGCTGGGCCATCAAGTTGTTTTTCAAGGATGCTAAACAAATGTTGCGTTTGGGCAAAAGTTTAGTAACGAATTCGATAGCTTAAATTCGATACCCTCAAAAAAACAACTTCTTACGTATTCGCCAATTTTAAGGAATACATCACCATCATCTGATTCCGGTCTTCCATCTGCAATGCGGCTTCCAGGCCTGCGCAATCCATATTCACATTAATGGCTTCCTTGGTCATGCGTAGGGCCAACGGTGTTTTTCCAACCATGATTTTGGCCAGCTCTTCAGCAGATTCCATCATTTTTTCTTTTGCAACCAGCCGGCTGGCAAATCCCAGCTGCATGGCATCTTCTGCGCTCATCCAGTTGCCGGTGAGCAGAAATTCATTCGTACGGCCAGAGCCGATCAAACGGGGCAGAAAATAGCTGGATGCCATATCCGCACCGCCCAGACCAATATTAATATACGCCGCATTAAACCGGGCCTTTTCCGCCACGATCCGGATATCCGATGCCATGGCCAGGGAAAACCCGATACCCGATGCCGCCCCATGAATGCAGCTGATAATCGGCTGCGGCGCCTGGCGCATGGCCAGCAGAATTCTGGACATTCTTGCCTGGCCGTTATATGCACTGGTCGGGTCCGCTTCAAATAATTTCGGACCATGTGTTTCCATATCCAACCCGGCGCAGAACCCCTTGGCTTCTCCACCGTCTAAAATAATAACCCTTACACTGTCATCATAGCGGCGGTCCCGCCAGAACTGCTCAAATTCATCAATCATTTGCCCGTCAAACGCGTTATACTTGTCCCACCGATTGAGCGTGAGATAACCGATATAATTTTCAACCCGATAAATCAGATTTTCCACGATTATATTCCTTTTTTAATATATAATTAAAGCCCGCCGCCGTCGACAACCCGTTTGGCACCTTTTTCAAGAAGCGCCACGCCAAAGGCCAGCGTTTCAAATCGTTTATCCTTTGTCTGGCCATGGTAAAAACGATAATATATCTGCTGGGCAATCACGGCCAGCCGAAACAATCCAAAACAATAATAAAAATCAAAATTATCAATTTTTCTACCGGATTTTTTGACGTACAAATCCACCAGTTCTTTCCTGGGCATCATGCCCTCCACGGTTGTAGGCATCATCCGCATCATTTGAGCTTCCTCCGGATCATCTTTGTTGATCCAGTATGCCATGGAACACCCGAGATCCATTAACGGATCGCCAACGGTGGACATCTCCCAGTCCAGAATGCCGGTAATTTCAACCGGATTTTCCGGGTTGAGCACCAGGTTGTCAAACTTGTAATCATTATGAATAATGCCGGGATTTTTTGAATCCGGGGGCTGATTCTCATCCAGCCATGCCATGACAAACTCAAAATCAGGAACATCCGGAGTCCGGGCATCCCGATACCGCCGGCTCCATCCTTCCACCTGGCGTTTCACATATCCTTCGGGTTTTCCAAAATCACTCAGCCCGATCGCCTGATAATCCAGTGTATGCAGACGAAAGTGAAGATCAACCATATTTTCACACAGCATCCGCGCCTGACTTGCGGGAAGGATCATCCCCTTCGGAAGATTTTTTCTGAAAATAATTCCGGGAATCCGTTCCATCACATAAAAAGGACATCCCATGATACGTTTGTCTTCCGTATAAGCGAGCGGCTTCGGACAGTAAGGGAAAACCGGGTGCAGGGCATTTAAAACCCGGTACTCCCGATTCATATCATGGGCGGTTTTAGCTTTTTTACCGATGGGCGGCCGCCGTAAAACCATGTCCCGGTCACCGATACGAATAAAATACGTCAGGTTCGAAAATCCGCTGGGAAACTGCTTGATCGACATAGGACCATCTAAGCCCTGTATCATATCCTTTAAAAACATTTCTACTGCGGAACGATCCAGTTCCTCCCCTTCTCTGATTTCGGCCGGTTCATCCACAATGGTCATTGATTCCTCCCTGAAATTCTGTGTTTTTCGTTCAAGCACTATTTATTTTTTAATAGCTGATTCGATAAAATCAATTATAAATTTCGCATATTTATCCACGGATACCTGCCGTCGGGCATACTTCCAGCGCTTCACATACCAGTCCTGTAGCATGGATTTTATAACCGATGCCGTGAGCACTGTATTTTCAACTTGAAACTGGTTTTTTCGGCACCCTTGATCAAGAATATCAATAAAAACCTGTTCTGTCTCCAGCTCACCCTCAATGGATTTTTTCTGCTGCGCTTTATCCATATTCTTGGTTTCCATATATGAGAAATAAAACCATTTCTGCATAATCTCAGTCAGGTAGAGATGGGCACGGATTGCGGTGCGTAGCATTTCATCAGGTTCTGCATTTATATCGATCTGTTTCGTCAGAACTTTCCGGGTCAACCTACGCCCCTGATTTTGAATCATTTCAAGTAGTTCTTCTTTACTGGTAAAATAAGAATACAGCGCGCCCATGCTCAACCCTGAAGTCCGGCTCAGGTCCCTTAAGCTCATGGACTGAAACCCTTTTTCATTGCTCAGTATCAACACTGTATCAAATATATTGGCCAGGTTTTTGACCGCCACTGCTTCTTTTTTAATTTTGATAGAAGCCTGTTTTTCCAAAAAAATTTCATGGCAAATCTCTTCCATTGAAATCGTGGCCATGAGTCTGAATTCTTCAAAAGTCATGTTTTTTTCCTAAAAAAGTTACATATGATGCAACTGTAAAAGTCAGATTTCGACGGCAAAGTATAAAAGTTCCAAATTCAAGGCGCGCAAAGCCTTCGTAATAATTAGTACTTTTCGTACTTTGAAGCAACGAAGGATGCAGCGCAACGCAGAATTTGAGCTTTTTACGAAGCCGTCACATATAATTTCGCAATATCCGCCGGGCCAGGGAAACCTTATGGACCTCGTCTGCCCCGTCATAAATACGGGCTGCCCGTTCATGACGAAAGAAAAACGCCAGTATCGTATCATCAGTCATCCCCAGACCGCCATGCACCTGAAGCGCGCGATCCACAACCCGTTGC
>JAJRPH010000147.1 GCA_024280875.1 Deltaproteobacteria bacterium
AGTACGTCATTGGCGGTTTCCCGTTCCGGCACAGCGCAAATGTACAATCCGTCCGGAATTTCAGCCGGCATGTCTTTCATGCTGTGAACCGCCAGGTCGATTTTGCCGTTTAAGAGCGCTTCTTCAATTTCTTTGATAAACAGTCCTTTACCGCCCACTTTGGCAAGTGGCACATCTAAAATTTTATCCCCTTTGGTTTTAATAATTTCCAGATTAACCAATACTGAGGGGGCATTATTAATAATGGCTGCTTTTACCCATTCTGCCTGCCACAGGGCCAGTGCGCTGCCCCGGGTCCCGATGGTAATATTCGATTTCATTTATACTCCACAGCTTGAACAGTTGGTTGAGCTGCAGCCGGTACACGATGATGCCCCTGCAGATGCGCTGACTGTTCCTCCACCTCTGCCTTTACTGACAAAACCGCACGAAGACATCCGGCGTTTGACTTTTCTGTTACCGCACGCAGGGCACGCAGGTTTATCACTGCCCATGATTAATATTTCAAATTTTTTATCACATTTTTCACAACTATATTCATAAATCGGCATTTGTTAACTCCTGATATTATAGCTATTCAAGGATTTTATCCGTTTGCCGGCGGATGGTAAAATTTTTTCTTTTAACCCATTGCTTCAACAATGTAAACAGAATAACCATGAATTATTTTTTTACGAAGAGCTGAGCATTTTTAGCGTTTTGGCGATATATTCATCAGATTTATACCCCAGTTCCTGTGCTTTTTGGAATTCTTCAAGGGCCTCTTCAACCAGCTTTCGGTTTAAATAGAGGCGTCCAAGCCGGTGTCTGAAAAGACCATTGTCCGGGGAAGTCTCGATCGCCTGGCGACAGAACATTAATGCGATGTCTGCATTTTTCCCCTGAATTTCATATGAATAGCCAAGCGCAGAAAGGGATTCGGTGTCTTCAGGATTCAGCTTTAGTGCGGT
The DNA here is from genome assembly GCA_024280875.1 of Deltaproteobacteria bacterium. Taxonomy (GTDB): domain Bacteria; phylum Desulfobacterota; class Desulfobacteria; order Desulfobacterales; family Desulfosalsimonadaceae; genus SURF-3. Next base: position 951 of record JAJRPH010000147.1, read on the forward strand.
TTTGTAAGCTGTGATAGCATCGGAAACCCGGTCAAGGTTTGCATACGTATCGCCCAGCAGGCGAAATGCGGCAGCTGATTTTGAATTCAGGCCAGTGGCTTTTTCAAGGTATTTTTTTGCGTTTTCAGTCTGATTCAGTTCAAGATAGATTCTTCCGGTTTGAAATGCTGGCTCAAATACCATGCCGTCAATTTTTTCCGCTTTTTTAAAATATTCAAGTGCGGTGGCAAATTCTTTTTTCAAAAAATAAATGTATCCCGCATTATAGATGGCCATTTTTTCTTTTGGATCCAGACGGATGGCTGTTTTAAATTCTAAAAGCGCATTTTTCAGGTCTTCCTTGATGCCGTAGCATACGCCAAGGCTGTTGTGAACATTCACATTATTTTCATCCAGTTTCAGCGCCAGGTAGTATTCATTCATGGCGCCTTCCAGATCCCCGGCCTGATAAAATTTGTCACCGCTGATATTTAAGCTGACGGAATCAAAAGCCACACAGCTGTCCGCACCGAAAAAGTCCGCATGATTCATTGCTTTTCTGGCATTTTCAAGAATATGGTCTTTTGAGTAGGAAAGGGTCGGATAAACGGCAAACCCCACGGAAACGGTTTCTCCGCATTTTTGGGAAAGATGTGCCTTTATTTTTTTGCTCAAAGCAAGGCATTGGGGCGCGTCTGTTCCAGGAAAGAAACAGCCAAGGGTCGCTTGATCCACAAGTCCCCAGATTCCGGCTGATGCGCTGCATATTCCGTCAATGCTGCCGGCAAGATCGGCAATGACATCGTTGGGATTGATGACATAATGTATATCATCTAATCGAATTACCATGGCTCCGAACGTTTTGACATCCCCTACAAGGTCCATTGCATTGTCATGAAAAATATTTTCAATTAATAGCTCAGGGAATTTTTCTTTTAACTTTTCAATGGAAATTATTGCAGGTGGTTCGGGTTTTTGAGTTTCAGTCCCAATGTCTGTTTTGGAAAATAAAAACTGTTGGTTCGAAATTTGACTCCGGTGAATATCCTCAGTGAGTTGTGGCATAATCAAGACCCTTTTAAGCAGGTTCGTATTGCATTGGAAACTTCCGTCAGCTCGTCTGTCTGGACGGTTCGCATATCCATTAAAAATAGATCATCTTCTATCCGGCCGATAACCGGAGGATCATTTCCGCGCATTATTTTTTCGATGGCACCGGCACTCATTTTCCTGATTCGGATCCCAATGCACTTCGTTGCCAGCTCGAATAGCGGAAGAGAACCGCCCCCGGCCCTGGAGGCGGAATCAGTGATTGTCACTGCCAGCCGTTCGTTATCTGACTGTTCTATGAGTTCTTTTAGTTTTAATGCTTTTTTTTCAATACTATCAATGGAGGCGGTCAGCATATTGAGTGTCGGAATGGCATTAATCGCTTTTTCTTCATCCCGGTAAAGCCTAAGGGTGCTTTCCAGCGCGGCAAGTGTTAATTTGTCGATTCGAAGGGCGCGGGTCAGCGGGTTTTGCCTGATTTTATCAATGATATTCCGGTTTCCTAAAATGATTCCCGCCTGCGGCCCGCCGAGCAGTTTGTCTCCGCTGAAGGTCACGATATCCGCCCCCGTGTTCACCGACTCTTTGACCGTTGGTTCCCGTAAGGGGCTGTATTTTGAAAAATCGATTAAGGTCCCGCTTCCAAGATCTTCCATAACCGGCAGGTGATGCGCATCTCCGAGTTCTACCAACTCCTTTAGACCAACAGCTGAAGTGAATCCGACAATGCCGTAGTTGCTCGTGTGAACTTTAAGGAGAAGCCCGGTCTGATCATTGATTGCCCGTTTATAATCAATTAAATGTGTTCGGTTAGTGGTCCCGACCTCTTTTAAGATGGCACCGCTTTTTTCCATCACATCGGGGATACGGAATGACCCGCCGATTTCCACCAGTTCGCCTCTGGAAACAATGACTTCCCTGTGCCTGGCAATGGTGTCCAAGCACAGAAGAACTGCGGCGGCATTGTTGTTGACCACCATGGCGGCTTCAGCGCCGGTGAGTTCACAGATAATATCTTCAACCGCCGTGTATCTCAAACCGCGTTTACCGGTCGCCAGGTTGTATTCCAGATTGGAATACCGGCCGGAAATCATTTGAATCTGATCAAGAGCTTCTTTTGCCAGTAATGATCGGCCAAGGTTTGTGTGGACCACAATCCCCGTTGCATTGATTGTGCGGGTCAGGTTCAGTTTCATGGCGGCCGTGACGATTCTTTGAATGTTTTCAAGGATGGCCTTGTCCATGAAGGCGTTTTCATGAATCTTTTGATGGTCCTCAAGAATGGTATTGCGAAGACGTTCCACTACCTGGCGGACGGAATCGGTCAGAAGTGTTTTAGGAGTGCCTCCCAGTTCCTGATCCTGTTTTGCAATTTCTAAAATATGGTCAATGCCGGGCAACTTTCTTAACAGCAGTTGCTGGGTTTCGTTGATGCCGGTTTGTTTTTTCGAATCTGTCATGGTCGTTTCCGGTGTCAGGGGTATGTCGTTTTGCACCTGGTTAACTCATTATAGTTTCAGGTTATTCTCAGTGTGTTTGAATCCATATCATTTAAAGAAGGATATTTTCAACAGTTTTTTTAAGAACTTACAGATTTATAAGATTATAAAGCAGTATCCGGCGAATAATAGAAATTAATCAGGTGGTGTGTGGCATTTGTTTTAGATGTATTTTTTCTTTTTTTACAGAAAAATCTTTATGCGGTGTATCTTTTAAGTTATAGATCTGGATAGTTAAATAAAAACAGGAGAAAAAATGAAAACCCCTAGAAACTATATCATATTCCCCCTTGATGTGCCGACAGTAAAAGAAGCAGCCCGATATATATCGCTTCTTTCCGAATCTGTGGGCATGTTCAAGGTAGGATTGGAACTTTTTATTCAGGCCGGTCCGGAGATTGTCCGGATGATTCAATCGTCCGGCACTGCGGAAATATTTCTGGATTTGAAACTGCATGATATCCCGATTACGGTCGAGCGGGCAATGGGCCGAGTTGCCGATTTAGGGGTGAAATTTGCAACCGTTCATTGTGGTGAGACCTCCCGGATGCTTGAAGCGGCAGTAGCGGGCGGCGGCAATTCGGTGGGGGTGCTTGGCGTAACTGTTTTGACCAGCATTTCAGCGGAAGAAATTGCGGCTGCCGGATTCAAGGAAGCGTATTCATCTGATATATCTGCGCTTGTGCGAAAACGTGCGCAAATGGCCAAAGCTTCCGGTTGTGCGGGGGTGGTGTGTTCCGGGCATGAAGTTAAAATGATCAAAGAAACGTTTGGGAAAGATTTTTTTGCAATCACCCCGGGAATCCGCCCGGCATGGCAGGCAGGCAATGATGATCAGCGGCGAATTGTGACACCGGTCGCCGCCGTTAAAAACGGCTCCGATTACCTGGTCATCGGTCGGCCGATAAGGGATGCAAAGGATCCGGTTGAAGCGGCCAAAAGGATCGCTGATGAGATTGAATCTGCATTACAAGGTTACCACGCAAACATTCTGTAAACAGTCAGTCCCAGAATAACTGCTGCAAGAATTAAAGTTAAAATCTGCTGGTCCGGGTTAAACTGTTTCAATTGTTTCTTTTCCTGAATTTCACAGCCCGGCGTAAACCCGACATAAAACGGATAATCAAAATAATTGCACTAAATTACCCCCCCCCCGGCTCTGCTGGTGCGACCCTAAAATGTTTTACCGTTCCGGAGGGAATAAATAATATGCTCAATGGCGGCAGAGTAAAGTATTTTTTGAACGTTGAACGTCCAACATCGAACATTGAACATCGAATGATGAAGTCGCTTCGCTCCGCCAGTTTATAGTTTTTAAAAATCGGCAGAATTCCTTATTCAAAATTCGATGTTGGGCGTTCGATGTTCGATGTTCACAGCCTTTTAGCTGACGGCCACATCCATGCAATTGGTTTTTAGCTCCAGGAATCGTGATGTTTTTATACCCCTTCGAGAGGTCTTCATCAAACCATCTGCTCCACAGGTGGCAGGTCTTTGCTATTCCTGATTAAGTCCAAACGCGGTGTGCAAAGACCGCACAGCCAGTTCCGTATATTTTTCCTCTATGATACAGGAAATTCTGATTTCCGATGTGCTGATCATCAGGATATTGATATTTTCAGCAGCCAGGGTAGCGAACATTTTAGCCGCAACGCCATAGTGGCTCCGCATACCTACACCGATCACGGAAATCTTTGCAATGTTTTCATCGCCCAGCACTTCTTCGGCATTGATTTCTTTTGCGGTTTGTTTTGAGATTTCCATGGCCTTTTTGTAATCGGTTTTTCCGACAGTAAACGTAAGATCAGTCATATGGCTGGAAAGGGTATTTTGAATAATTATGTCCACGATAATTCCGGCTTCGGAGACAGGAGACAGAATACGTGATGCGATCCCCGGAGTGTCCGGGACCATTTTTAAGGTGATTCTGGCTTCATTCTTATTATGTGTCACTCCGGAAACAATCACTTTTTCCATATTGGCATCTTCACTTACCACCATTGTTCCTTCCTCCTCATTAAATGATGATCTTACATGGATCGGGACATTGTATTTCATTGCAAATTCCACAGAGCGTATCTGTAGTACTTTAGCGCCAAGGCTTGCCATCTCAAGCATTTCATCATAGGAAATCCGATCCAGCTTTCGGGCTTTTTTACAGATTCGGGGATCCGCCGTGTAAACTCCGTCGACATCAGTATAAATTTCACACTGATCCGCGCCGATTCCTGAAGCAACTGCAACTGCGGAAGTGTCGGAGCCTCCCCGCCCGAGAGTGGTGATATCTCCCTTTGCATCACAGCCCTGGAACCCGGCAACAATGACAATGGTATCCTGGGCAAGTAGTTCCTTCAGCCGTGTGCCCCCGATATCAAGGATACGGGCTGAGCACGACTGGTTATCGGTCAGGATTTCAGCATGGTGCCCCAGCAGTGATTTTGCATTATAACCCATTGATTTTAATGTAATTGCCATTAATGCGACCGTTGTTTGCTCACCTGTGGACAGGAGAACATCCATTTCACGTTTGTCCGGGGATTCAGTGATTTGCTCCGCCGTGTGGATTAGTTGATCGGTAACACCGCTCATGGCAGAGAGAATGACAACCACCTGGTTGCCCTGATCATAAGTCCTGGCAATTCGTCCGGCAACATTTTTGATCCTGTCAAGGTCGCCAACGGATGTTCCGCCGTATTTTTGTACAATAAGCGCCATTTTTATCCTTTACGTGTTTCAAATGTTTTTTTGAGGAGCTGTATCAAATTTGTATTTTTTCGTCCATAAAAAAATAAAATGAATCTTCGGGTCAGATCATCAACCGTACTGATTGAAATTGTCAAGTCTTCTTCCAGCTCGCCCGGGGCCAGCCGGTCGGCCCACTCAACGGCAATGACGCCGTTGGACTCATAAAATTCTTCAAAACCTATGTCAAAAAGTTCAGTGGCACCCGATATTCCGCTGGATATTCGGTAAAGATCAGCATGAAAAAGCTTCAGGCGCCCAGGGTATTCGTTGACCAGGGTATACGTGGGGCTTGTGATAATGTAATCGGAAGGGACTTCCAACCCCATGGCAAGGCCCTGAACAAAAACCGTTTTTCCCGCACCTAAGTCTCCGGAGAGGGAAATTGTCATTTTCTGATCAATACCCTTACCAATAATTTCACCGAGCCATCGGGTTTCATCCGGTGAGGATGTCGTTATTTCAATGGATTCGGTCGGTGGCCCGTTGGAAAGAAAGGTCATAAAAGTTCCATAAGGGGGGAGCTGTATACATGTGGTGATTGAAATGCCCTCTGGCCGGTAATCCCGCCGATGACTTCCGGAAGCTTGTCCATGATATCCGAAGCAATATATCCGTAGGGCCCTTTTGAAGCCGCCACTTTATCCGCCGCATCGCCGTGAAGATAAACTGCCATGCGTGCAGCTGTCCGGGGCGAATATCCCTGTGAAACAAACCCGGCAATCATCCCGGTCAGCACATCACCCATGCCGGCGGATGCCATTCCAGGGTTGCCGGAGGGGTTGATGTATAAGTGACCATCCGGATGGGCAATTAGTGTGCGGGCGCCTTTCAGGATAAGATGGACGTTATACTTACCGGCAAATTCCTTTGCAAATGTAATGCGGTTTTCCTGAACATTTTTTGGTGTGGTATTCAGCATCCTGGCCATTTCACCGGGATGCGGGGTTAAAATAACTTCTGATTTGCAGCTGTGTAGAATCTCCGGATGATCCGCCAGGTTGTTTAATCCGTCCGCATCAATGATCATCGGAACCGGGCATTCCCTGATCAGGCGCATCACGAGTTGTTTTGTTTTTGGATGCGTTCCGATTCCAGGACCGAAGGTCAGGCATTTTTTATTTTCAAGAAGGGGCAATACTGTATCAATCGACGCGTCACTTAGGGCGCCGGTTTCTGTTTCCGCCAAAGCAATGGTCATGACTTCGAGAGCCTGGGATTCTACAACCGAATTTAAGCTTTCGGGAATGCCCAGGGTGACCAGTCCCGCGCCGGACCGGAGGGCGGACATGGCAGTCATGGCTGCGGCTCCGGTTTTTCCGGGTGATCCGGCAAGCACTAAAACATGTCCGGTACCGCCTTTGTGAATATCACAGGCGCGGGGCCGGATCAGTGATTTGATGGATTCTTTTGATATCAGGTGATGTTGGGGGGGCACATTTTCGACAATATGCGGTGGAATCCCGATATCAATAATATGAAGTTCTCCGGTATAATCAGCTCCCGGGAGCTGGATATGACCGATTTTGGGGAATGCGAACGTAACGGTGACGTCTGCCCGGATACAGGTGCCGCAGGGTTTTGCCGAGTCCGTATGCAGGCCGGAAGGGATATCCACGGAAAGCACCGTCCGGTTTAATTTGTTGATATAATTGATAACCGATTTAAAAAAGCCTTTGACCTCAGAATTTAAACCCGTGCCGAGAATGGCGTCCACCCAGAGTTGATGATGGGCCATTTCGGTTTTAACCTGATTAAAATCGCTTTCATTCGTTACTTCTCTGACAGGGATATTCAGCGCTGCCAGCAGGTTGAAATTGTCCGCAGTATCTCCGGAAAGCCGGCTGCTTTCCGATAACAGGTAAACCGTGACAGGAATCCCTGCATGGGCCAGATACCTGGCAATCACAAATCCATCCCCGCCGTTGTTTCCGCGCCCGGAGGCAATGGCAACACGTATAGAAGAAAGGTCCGGGAATTTTTTCATAAGTACCCGGGCAGCACCCCGACCCGCATTTTCCATTAAAACGCGCCCTGGCAGACCAAATGATTCAATGGTCTGGCGATCCATTTCCCTCATTTCATCAGCGGTCACTAAATGCATTTTTTTTCCATTTATAATTCTTTAACCAATTTTACCATATCCATCACCGCCTCCTGCATCCCCACCATGGCGGCCCTGGAAATAATGCTGTGACCGATGGAAAATTCATCGATCTCTTTTAATCCCTTGAATTTTTTGATGGAATTATAGCAAAGCCCATGCCCGGCATTGACGCCCATATTTAACTGAGCGGCTTTTTTCGCGGCTTCGATGACAGCTGCAAAGGCGGCATCTTTTTCAGCCTGATTGGTTGCATCGCAATAGGTCCCGGTATGGATTTCAATCATGTCCGCATTGATCTCTCTGGCCTTTTTAATCTGGTCCGAGTCCGGATCAATAAACAGGCTGACCTCTATTTGCTGTTCATGCAGTGCTAAAATCGCCTTTTCCAGGGATGCTGCGTGGGTGATAATATCGAGTCCTCCCTCGGTCGTCAGCTCTTCTCTTTTTTCAGGCACCAGGGTGACAAGGTCCGGTTTCACATCTGATGCGATTTTAATCATTTCATCGGTTGCAGCCATTTCAAGAATCAGCTTTGATAAAACTGTTTTTCTAAGTATATATACATCGCGATCCTGGATATGACGGCGATCTTCGCGGAGATGCACCACGATACCGTCGGCTCCGGCCAGTTCCGCCAGCACGGCGGCGGCTACCGGATCAGGGTAATTGGTTCCTCGCGCCTGCCGCAATGTCGCGATATGATCTACGTTGACTGCCAAGCCTGCCATTTTATTCATCCTCATATGTTGATGTCTTTAATCATTTTGTATAATTCTTCGGTTTTCCTGTCCATTTCCACTGCCGCGTCATCGCCGGTTTCATGGTCATAACCGAAAAGATGGAGAATGCCGTGCACCAGTAGAAAATCAAAACGCTGTTTAAATGAAAACCCCAGTTCTTTTCCTTCTCTTGCGGTCGTCTCAGCGGAGATGACCACATCCCCCAGAAGTTCCGGATTGATGCCGGAACAGTCCCCTTCATGCATGGGAAAGGCAAGAACATTGGTCGGACCTTCGCGGTGTCTGTATTGCCGGTTTAACTGTGCAATTTCAGGATCACCAGTGATCAGAATGGAAAGTTCGCTGTCAGGACTGCCCAAGGCGTTTAAGAGTGCTTGGGCTGTTTTCCATATCCGAGTCTTCGATATTCTGTGCAGTGTCTGCCTGTTGTCTATTAGTATGCCCATTTTTTTCCTTTGATTCACCCGCAGATAGTTTGTCCGGATACTCCACCCGGTGGTGATATATTCCGTTTAATATCTTATTATAACTCCGGGCAATGTTGTGCAGATCCTTGAGCGTTAACGGGCATTCATCCAGCTGATTGTCTGAAAACAGTTTATTGAAGAGTTGCTGCACCAGTCCCTGTATTCTCGCCGGCGTGGGCTCTTCAATGGTCCTTGATGCGGCCTCCACCACATCGGCCAGCATGACAAGAGCAGTTTCGCGGGTCTGGGGCTTCGGGCCAGGGTACCTGAAATTATCGATATTCACCACCTGGTCGTCTTTCGCCTGCTGTTTGGCTTTATTGTAGAAAAAACTGATCAGCGTGGTGCCGTGATGCTGGTTGATGGCATCTAAAATATGCTGTCCGATTTTCTTTTCCTTGGCCAGTTCGATTCCGTTTTTGACATGGGATGTCAGAATCAGGCAGGACATGGACGGTGCCAGTTTATTATGAATATTTTTTCCATTTTTCTGGTTTTCTATAAAATACAATGGATTCTTCAGTTTCCCTATATCATGGTAATATCCGCAGACTTTTGCCAGCAAAGGGTTAGCTCCGATTTCCGATGCTGCGGCTTCGGCCAGGGATCCGACAATAACCGAATGGTGATAGGTCCCCGGGGCTTCTAACATCAGACGGCGAAGAAGCGGCTGGTCCAGGTTGGCAAGTTCATGCAGTGTGCTGTCGGTTGTATAACCGAATGACAGTTCCATTAATGGTGTGAGCCCGGCGGTGATGATTCCGGCAAGAATACCACCGGAAAATGCAAATGTCCAGTCCCACAGCAGCTTAAGCCCTGAAAAATCGATCATATATATGTCAATGATCGTCGCAAGAATCATATTTAGAAGGCCAATCTTCACACCAGCCTGGATAAAGCCCTTGTGTTCTTTACAGTTTTGAACCCAATAAGCCCCCATGACTCCGTTGAGCAGGAAAAACAAACACAGTTCATAGCTGTTTTCAAAACTGATCGCCGATATTAAGGATAAAACAATAGCAAACGGAAACGCGATGTTAAACCCGAGAAACTGGCATATGGTCATGGCGCCGGCAGCCATGGGAATACCGTAAAAAATCGACGCCGGGGAAATGGTAACCGGCGCCCCCGGAGCCAGTGCCTGGGCAAAAAACGTGAAAAACTGTAAAATGAACAAAAAAAGAATGACAACACTGCTGATAAAAAAAAGATTTTTATTTTGATAGTGAAGAATTTCCCGCTGAAACTTTAAGTGGATCAGATACGTTATGGTTAACAAAGCAAAAATGATAAGCGCTGTTCCGATACCTTTTTCAAGCGCCTGTTTTTTCCCGGTCTGTTCCCGTAACTCATGGAGTTTCAATAAATGTAATGCGGAAACCCGTTCGCCTTCCCGGAGAATCATTTCTCCTCTTTGAATTCTATAAAGAGTCGAATTAATGAGCGCTACAGCTTCATTTTTCCTTTTTTCAGTTTCCCTCCGGTTGGGGGTGATATTGGGCTGTATGAGCCGCTGGGTAAAGTCAACGATCAGGTTCACAACCGTATAATCAATGTCTTTTAAAATCGGTTCACCGATAATCCTCACCATTGTTTTGGCCTGGTCAAGTCCATAAAAATGCTTTAAATTCCTGACAACCATTTCAGAGTCGGTGCCGATGGTTTTTAATAAAATCCCTTTGTCATTTTCTTTGAGCAGGAGGTCTTTATTGGCGACGACGCCGTTTCTCAAAATTTTTGATAAAATATTTACGATCAGGCCTGAAATGTTCCCAGAAAATTTTTCATTCTCCAGAATTTTATAAGCACCGTTATTAACCGGAATCCCAATGGTTTTTTCAAATTCCGGTTTTAGGCCTAAAATCTTATTATTGATTTCAGTCGATTTTTCCCCATCAGTAGACTTATTGGCAGGTTGCGAGGAGGCAAAAATAGATTGGGGCAGGCTAAACGCTGAATTAATCTGCCGCTTCAGCTTGTCTGGTAAGGATTTATCGTAATCATAAATAGTTAAGACACTATTTCGGGCGATTTCCTTTTGCTGATTCGTTGCATTTTGATCTTCAACAAAAAAATCCGTTGTTGCCTTGATGTTTTTATCGGCAATGTCTCCCAGTTTATATGGTGCGTGCATCACCACAAGCGTAGGAGACAGAATCAGTGTTGAAATAATCGTTACTGTAAAGAGTATCCCGAATAAAATCCAAAAATTGGAAGAGAATCTTTTTTTTAGCGAGATATCACTGGGTTTTGTACTCATAAGGTTTTGTATACATAGGGTTTAAGGTTTAGTTGCTACCTGACCGGAAAGAGCCTGAATTATAACTTTTTTTGTTATTGCGATGGAGGTATAACCGAAGCAATCTCATTAAAAACAGGGGATGACTTCGTTGTTCGTTCCTCACTCCTCGTAATGACAACCTGGATCTATGGGGTTTCCGTTCAACCTTTAATTATGTGAAATCCAATTGTTATTTAGTATCGGGTACGATTTTAACCGAATATCACCTGCATGCGCTGAATGCAATATGGATTATTTCATCCTTGACGAGACACTATCAGGGTTATGTAATAGTTTGTTTGCTTTTTTTAATTTCAAGCAATTCATATGCATTAATGATTTTTTGAACCAGTCGGTGCCTGACGACATCATGTTTGGTAAAGAAGACAAATTTTATACCGTCAATACCGTCAAGCAGTTCTTTTGCTTCGATCAGTCCGGATGGCCGGTTGCTTGGAAGATCGCTCTGGGTAATATCTCCGGTAATGACTGCTTTGGAATTGAAACCGATGCGGGTTAGAAACATTTTCATTTGCTCGGTTGTTGAATTTTGTGCCTCATCCAGGATGATGAATGAATCGTTTAATGTCCGGCCCCTCATAAATGCCAGGGGGGCGACTTCAATCGCATCCTGCTGTATAAGATTTGACGCCTTTTCGAAACTCATCATATCGTGAAGGGCATCATAGAGGGGTCTTAAATACGGATTGACTTTTTCCGCAAGATTGCCGGGCAGAAAACCAAGTGCTTCGCCGGCTTCAACTGCCGGCCGGGTAAGAATAATACGGCTGACCTTTTTTTTCGCCAGTGCCGCCACCGCCATGGCCATGGCCAGGTATGTTTTGCCGGTGCCTGCCGGGCCGATACCGAATGCGATATCAAAATTTCGGATCGCGTCAATATACTTTTTTTGATTGGGATTTTTGGGCGTGATGGTTGTTTTTTTTGCCGTCACATATACTGTGTCCAAAAAAATATTTTTTAGATTCACACGACTGTCCCGGCTCAGAACGTTGGTTGCATATTCAACATCTTTTGCGTAGACTGGATATCCGTCTTTGATGAGGCCGTAAAGCTGACTGAGAATGTTTTTAGCCAGCTCCGACGCGATGGTGTCGCCGTTAATGGAAATGGTATTTCCCCGGGCTGCAATGGTGACGTCCGTGGCTTCAGCAATGCGTTTGAGATTGCAGTTATGTACCCCGTAAAGTTCATTGGCGACATGGATATCCGAAAAAGTCAGCTCCGTGCTGGTATGTTCCTCATAGTTATTCATTATAAGAATCAGTCAGTTTTATATACGTTAAATGTTTAATGGCTTTTGATTCACGTAATTTACAATAGGTGTTGAAAAAAAAACAAGAATTTTCTTGACGGGGATTTGGGGGTTGGGTACTGTAACCAGTTGATTCGGCAGTATTTTTTCCTAATATAGTCATTGTCTGGGCAATAAAGGAAAAATTAATATCAATCGACCTCTCCAGCTTGCAGCATATCAGTATGCGATGTAATATCAATATGCAATGTATTAATATTAAATGGTTGATCTTGACTGTTGAAAATTTATTTTTACAAAATTACCCTGTATTTTTTTGAGCAGTACAGTGAACGTTCTGTCGGCGAGACTGCTTTTAAATAATATTGCACGAAAAGGAGAATTATGAATCCTTTTGATAT
>JAJRPH010000006.1 GCA_024280875.1 Deltaproteobacteria bacterium
AAAAGCTTTTGTGGTAGCTGTAAGCACATCAATCTTTATTGTTTGATAATCCCAACCGGCCAGATCTTTCTCCAGGATGGCTATCTGACGACGCTTGCCTCGCTTCCCTCCCAGCTCGATCAGCTGAGAAAGCGCAATGGTGGTTTCCGCACCATCCATGCCTTGTAGATTATCCTTCCCTGCAAAATTTTCAATCTCGATGCCGAGGTTGGGATTCGGCAACAAGCCGGCCTGCAGAGCGGCAGCATCCCTTGCACGGATCTCCTCGGTAAAAGCTGCAAGCTCCGGGTTGTATTTTAACGTCAGGTCCAGGGCTTCTTTAAGCGTCAAACCGGTGCCGCTAAATTGATTTTGGTTACTTAAATCAGGATCACCGCCTGCCGCCATCACGGGTTCAGTTGTTATCCGATTTTGTTCAGCAAGTGCTGAGCCGTAGAATCCGAAAGTAAAACAGGAAAAATACAGCAATAGTATTGAAAGATGCTTTATATTCATTTGTTTCAGGTCCTTAAACACATATTTAAGATGTTGCCAGGATCGCATGTGCTTCCCGATATTAATTTGAACAGGGATAGATATTGAACAAGCTACCTGTAACATCAGGTTTTAAAATTTGATGATTCAGTAAAAATAGCTGGATGGATGACGACGCAGTCTGGGATCAAACGATAAGAATAGTCGACTTAATTGACAGGGAAATTATATTTTCAAAAACTGGAAGAAGATTGGTTTTCAATTTTGAAAAATCAAATGGGAAAAAAGGGTGTTGTGAGGTGGTGAGTTTTAAGAGGATTGGTTTTACAAAATAGGATTGATCATCATAAGCGCTCCTGCAAGAGTTCGCTATTGAACTAATCGTAATATCGATACATTTGCCATAGTCATGATCAAATGAACGTTCATGGGATTGATGGGGAACGTGCCTTTGTGTGTGGCATATATTTGCCCAGTCAATACCTGAATCGCAACAATTCATTTCAACACAGATCTCTGCCAAGCCCATACCCGGAGAGGCAATGCAAGCTAAAATTGTAATAATCAGTATATATTTTGTTGTTTTCATATTTTTATTAAAAATAAAAACTGTTTTTCATATTTCTTATTATCCCGGAACTCATAACGGAGGTCATAACCGTCTACCTTGCTTCGTCAATAATCACCATGATTGTCTTTTCTAGTTCTTCTGCTAATTAACTTCAATTCATCAGCATCATTTAGAAGAGACAATAGCCCAGTAGGCTTTAAAGTCCCTATTTTAATCTGCCCATTTTCTTCCCAAACTGAAATTCTGCATGGTAACGCCATATTAATGACCGGTCATTTTCATTGCCAAAAACCCTTTTTGATACCAGCATCCTCTGTGACTGCAATATCTATGATCATACCGAGATACCGGGTTGTTTACCCTTTGCGAAGACACATTGTACTTTTGGGCCTTTTGCTGAATTTGATTGTTCAGCCGGGCAATGTCCGCCTGGAGTTCACCCGCCCGTTTCGGGTCCGGGTTTTGCTGCGCCATCAGGGCATTATATTCGCCGTGTGGCCGCAAGTTCTTCCCGGATGGATACGGACTCATTAATAAAACTCTGATAGCTGTCACCCCGGCTGTCATAATAATCGGAATCAGATCCCCATCCCCAGTCCTATCCCCAGGGACATGCCATTGCTGAGCCGGCAATAAAACCGGCTGACACAATAATCGCGAGTATCATCATAATTCGTTTATACATAATTTTCTCCTCCTCTTTTATTGTTTATGAATTAACCTTGTTGAGAATACATATTGCAAACCATATGCCAAAAACTTTAAAATTTTATAACTATCTATATTTTATACCACTTTATTAATATCGGAATACGTTTAACAATTTTCAAATCATTATTACCGATATGATTGTATAACTTCTATACAGTCCCTGTGATAAAGATATACATGTCTGGATTTAATTTTCAGAGAAGTGTGTCTGACAGTGAACATGCGATAACCATAAAACCATCCGTAAAAACCGCGAACAAGAAACAAATAGAAATTATCAATTTGTAATATAGTTAAATTCTATGATACTGATTTTTTTGTACTTAAAAATTTAGAAATAGACTTGGCAAAGATTTTAAGGAGGAATGATGGCAGACGATAATTACAGGACAATGTGGGAAAGTCTGAATCTTGATATAACCGCACACGACGGGCTTTTGAAGGTTTTAGGTAAATTTTACAATGATATCTATTTATCCCAGCACGGACGGCTCAAGGGAATGGAATATCTGGATTTTGTTCTGTCCGAGGTGCATGGGTTTTGGGATACTGCTATAAACGGAATAATGGCAAACAAAGATGTATTAAAAGCAAGATTTGTTCCCATAACCAGCCGGTCTTTAAACTCAAAACGCACCCGCCGGTGTTCCGCAATCAGCTTGAGTCGGCCGTTGACCAGCCATTCTCCCAGGTGTTTTATATCCACCGGCCCGAAACGTCCCTGCCAGCCGGTCCGTTCTTTCAGCGCATGGATATTGACGCCTGTGGCCGTACTTCATCTGCGATCACCAGCAGGCCGTCATGCTTGAGCAGTTTTTCAGCCTGTTGTAAAGTAAGGTCTAATTCATCCCCGGACAGTTCACTAAACGAGAGGGTCGCAATAATCCGGTCAAAACGATCACTCCCCAGGCGGCCGATTTCCAGGGCCGGGAGATGGATAAATTCCACTTTCGGCGCTTTTTTACGGGCTTCGGTCAGCATCTTCTCTGATATGTCGAGCCGTAACCTTGGCACCGTTTTGACTCATCAAATCGGCCAAGGATTTTGTAGGTAACCCAGGCGCCCCTTAAGGCAAGTCCGCTTCCAAGCCCCACTCCCGGATTATCCAACCCTTCCTGGCCGATACGGTCACCGGCATAATGTACAAAAAAGCTTAAATCTGATGTGACGGTACC
>JAJRPH010000007.1 GCA_024280875.1 Deltaproteobacteria bacterium
AACATAACGGCCAAAAACTTTTTCCATGGCATCGGATATTTCACCCACCGTTGCACGATTTCGGACGGCTTCTATGCTGGCTTCAAGCAAATTCCCGCCGGTTTCAGTACATTTTGTAATGGCGGCAAGAGATTTTTCAACCGCCGCATTATTTCTTTTTTCTTTAATTTCTTTGAGCCTGGCCACCTGTTGATCACGGACCTCAGACGATATTTCACGGACTTCCATTGGAGCTTCGTCTTCAACCTGGTATTTATTGACACCGACAATTACATCTTTTCCCTGATCAATCCTGGCCTGCTTACGGGCTGAGGATTCTTCGATTCTCATTTTCGGCATACCGGAAACGATTGCTTTTGCCATGCCGCCAAGTTCATCAACTTCATTGATTATCTTGCGTGCTTCGCAAATAATCGAATTGGTTAAAGACTCAATATAATACGAACCGCCAAGGGGATCAACCACACGGGTGACCTGGGACTCCTCCTGAATAATAATCTGAGTGTTTCTGGCCACACGGGCGGACAGGTCAGTCGGCAGACTGACGGCTTCATCAAATGAATTGGTATGCAGAGACTGTGTGCCGCCTAAAACAGCTGCCAGACATTCAAGAGTTGTTCGAATAATATTGTTATAGGGATCCTGCTGTGTCAGACTCCAACCGGATGTCTGGCAATGTGTCCGAAGCATCAGCGACTTCGGGTTTTTGGGGTTGAACTGCTTCATCAGGTCCGCCCACAAAAGCCTGGCCGCCCTGAGCATGGCAATTTCCATGAAAAAATTCATGCCGATTCCAAAGAAAAAAGAAAGACGAGGCGCAAACTCATCAATATCAAGTCCTGCTTCTAAAGCAGCTTTTACATATTCTATGCCATCGGCAATTGTGAATGCGGTCTGGAGAACGGAATCCGCACCAGCTTCCATCATATGATATCCGCTGATACTCACCGTGTTGTATTTGGGCATGTTTTTTGAGCAGTAACCGATAATGTCCGAAACAATCCGCATGGACGGTTCAGGAGGATAAATATAAGTATTGCGCGTCAGGTATTCTTTTAAAATATCGTTCTGAATCGTTCCCATCAGTTTTTCCTGAGACACGCCCTGCTCCTCGGCAGCGACAATGTAACCGGCAAGAACCGGCAAAACAGCGCCGTTCATTGTCATGGAAACCGACATTTTATCCAAAGGAATACCGTCAAATAATATTTTCATATCCTCAACAGAATCCACAGGAACACCGGCCTTACCCACATCGCCAATCACTCTGGGATGATCGGAGTCATATCCGCGATGGGTTGGCAAATCAAAGGCCACAGACAAACCCTTTTGACCGGCAGCCAGATTTTTTCTATAAAAACGGTTAGATTCTTTTGCCGTTGAAAAACCGGCATACTGACGAATGGTCCAGGGTCTGTTCGTATACATTGTCGCACGAACACCGCGAACAAAGGGATCAACTCCCGGAAGATTATTTACAACCTCAAGGTTCTCAAGGTCTTCGGCAGTATATAAAGGTTTTATATCGATTTCTTCAGGGGTCGGTTTTGTCAGCGATTCTACCGGGGTTCCCCTTAATTCTTTTTCCGCCATTTTTTGCCAGTTATAAATATCAGCATGATCTGCCATATCCCCATGCTCCTTTTTATAGTGTATAGCTAATAAAATTATTTAACGTTCACATAATTCAACCAGCACTCCGCTGGTCGCTTTGGGATGTAGAAAAGCAATTTTAGCGCCACCTGCACCTAAGCGAGGTGTCTCATCGATTAACCGAATCCCCCTTTGTTTCAGCTCTGCCAGGGCTTTTTCAATATTTTCAACACGCAATGCGATATGCTGGATACCCTCGCCTTTTTTATCAATAAATCTGGCTATCGGGCCATCCGGCGCCGTGGATTCCAGTAATTCGACTTCACTTTCGCCGACCGGGAAAAAGGCTGTTTTGACTTTTTGTGCTTCTACCGTTTCATCACCCTCAAAGTCTAACCCCAGAATATCCGACCAGAAGTTTTTTCCATGATCAATGCTGTTAACGGCAACTCCGATATGATCAATTTTAAGAATTTTCATGCAGTGCTCCTTTGCATCATTTTTTAAGTTATATGATACATATAAATTTTAACAATTAACCCAAAAATACATTTCAAATATTAAGTTTAAAATGTATTATTTTTTTACAATCCCAACAAAAAGGATTTCACACAAATTATCCGCAAGCACATCATTATCAATTTTTTGCTCAAATATGATTGCCGGCAAACAGTAATGTTCTATCGAACCTAAGATCAATTGCCGGATACTGGAAGGCGGTATATCCTCTCGTATCGCACCGGATTTAATTCCCTCTTTAATTATCTTCATTAAAAACCCGGAATAATGTTTTACGATCTGATAAGTTTCACTTTCAAAATATCCCGGGAAATTCCGGACTTCAAGAAGTAAAATCCTTGAAAAAACCCGGTCCTCATCATAATAATGGATTGAAGCCCACACGAATTTCCTGATTTTGTTAATCGCCCCTTTGATGCCTTTTAAATCAAGTTTAAGATTGGAATAAAAATCATTCAAATATTCAGACAAAACCGCATGAAGCAAACCTCTTTTGTCGCCAAAATGCCTGTATATCAAAGATTCGTTGACGCCAGCCACGCGGGATATTTCCGCAGTGGTAATAGAATTAAAATCCTTATGCTTAAGAAGCAGCTTTAATGCATTGGTGATCTTAATACGGCTGGGGGGCGTCGATCTCCTGGCAGGATTTTGGCTAAGAGATGTATTTTTTAATTTTTTATCCATATGTTCAAAATTTTCTTTTTCCATGTAAGTATGTATTACTTATACTTGAAAATATGTCAATAGAATATTATATTTTTTTAATATACTGATATATTAGCTTTAAAAATTAATAATTTTTTGTCATGGTGTAAGCATTGCTTACTTTAACAGGAAAAAAACATTGGTAGATTTTTTTACGGATCAACGAAGATTGGTGTAGAAATGGATTATCTGACTTTTATTGGATCTTGAGTTTATAAAAATAAGAAAATTATTTAATACAAACCCTCCGAACCTCAATAAGGTCTATATTCCCTTGAAATATTTTTTCAATACCGTCCTGCTTTAGCGTGGTCATTCCTTCGGAGATTGCATAATCCCTGATTTCAGCCATAGTGGCTCTGGTTTGTATCATCTCCTTAATTCTATCCGTACCCATTAAGAGTTCATGAATACCCATTCGACCACGATAACCGGTATTGCTGCAAACATCACACCCGTCCGGCTTGTACAATGTCAGATCACTTGTATACGGAATATTTACATTCACTTTGAATAATTCCGGGTCATACTCCCTGACCAATTCATCATATTCAGATTTGGTGGGATTAAAAGATTTTTTGCAGTTTTTGCAAAGTGTCCGCACGAGGCGTTGGGCCATTATGGCCAGCAGCGCATCGGCAAAATTAAAAGGGTCCATACCCATATCCAGAAGACGTGTGATACTTTCAGGGGCGCTGTTGGTATGTAGTGTGGAAAGAACGAGGTGACCGGTTAATGACGCTTCAATGCCCATCTGGGTAGTTTCACGATCACGCATTTCACCGACCATAATAACATCAGGATCAGCGCGCAGAAACGCCCGCATGGCGGTGGCAAAATCAAAACCAATCTTGGGCTTAACCTGAACCTGGCGTAATCCTTTTTGGGTAATTTCAACCGGGTCTTCTGCGGTCCATATTTTTCTTTCGATTGTATTGATATGAGATAATGCGGAATGCAACGTAGTTGTTTTACCAGAGCCTGTCGGCCCGCAAACAAATATCAACCCGTAGGGTTTAATGACCGCACTGATAAAATTATCATAATTCCGCTCGGAAAACCCCATTTTACTTAACGGAATGGGATCACCGGCGGCAAGAATTCTCATGACGACGTCCTCAAGCCCTCCCTGGGTCGGAACCGTTGCCACCCGGAGTTCAATATCTTTTCCCCCATACTTTTTAAATTTAATTTTACCGTCCTGGGGTTTTCGGCGTTCGGCAATATCTAGGTCCGACATAATTTTTATGCGGGATACCACCGCATTTTTAAAGCTGTAAGGAATTGTCTGATAAAGGTTGCAGGAACCATCCACCCGGATTCGCACCCTGGTGTTCTCTTTACCCGGATAGGGCTCCAGATGAATATCGGAAGCGCCACGAGCATAGGCATCTAAAATAATCTTGTTGACCAGCTGAACCACTGCGCTGCTTTCTTCGGATACCCCGGCAGTTTCTTCTTCGATTTCCTCATCTTCACCTTGAAGCTGCGAAAGTATTTCGTCAATCGATGACAGTTCTTTCTCGTCTGTCGTAAACAGATTAATTATCTTGATGATGTCATCTTTTAAAGCATACGCCAGCTTGATCTTGCGGCCTAAAAAAAGAGATCTCACTTCATCCACACGCTGAATGTCTTCCGGATTGTCAATCGCAATAACGATTTCATCCTTTTCCGTGCGAATGGGCACCCATACATTATTTTTCATGAATCCGACTTTAAGACCCCTCATTAATTCTCCGGGGATGGGAAGACTTTCGTTAAACTGGATTAATGGCAAGTCGTAATATCGGCTGAGGGCTTCGGCGATATCTTTTTTGGAAATTTTCAGATCATCCATCAAGATATTAACAATGGGAATTTTCTTTTCCCGTGAACTCGCAATGGCTTGATTCAATTCTTTTTGAGTTAAAATTTGATTTTGAAGCAGATAATCAAACCGGCTCTTGCGGTTGGTGGCCATTTTTTTCTGTTTATACAGCGCAATTCCCATAATGTTTGACAATTCGATGACATTGGCTTCATCCCCCTTGATAAAGGGGCCCCCGCCTTTCCGGTTGATCAATTGGATTGCGCCAAGGACAAAAGATTTAAAAACGATAGGAATGACCAGGATCTGCTGGGTGCGAAAACCGGTTTTTTTGTCCCAGTTTTTATTAAATTTTAATTCTTCATCAATATTAGCCAGTTCGGATTCATCATATACATTTTTAATATTCAGCATTTTCTGATGTGCAGCGGCATAACCGGCGATACTATTATTTGATATGGGGACTCTGATTTCTGAAACCTCATTACCGGATTTAAACCTTGAAACCAGTTCCCGCTTAACCCCATCAACATAGTAGATGGTAATTCGTTCAGCATTGACCAGATCAATAATATCATCTTTTAAATCAATCAGGATTTCATCAAGATTAAAAGCCGCATAAATCGAATTCGATATTTCCTGAAGCTTGGTACGGTATTCGACTTCTGATTTTAAATGCTGAATATCGTGAACATTATTAGCGTTCTTTGATTTAGAAGTTTTTATACTGGTACGTGAGGGCATATTATCCTCCAAAATGCTTTAATTGAATCACCGGGAGATGCGTGTGAGAGTAATCATGATTTTTTCAATAAACGCCTTACCATGATCTTACTTTCAAATGTGATACGAAATTTTAACACTATTTTTTAAATGGCCATAAATTCTGAATTTTTTTAAACCCGCCGCCAATCAGAATCACTGCGATCAGATAAAAACTAAAACGGAAAAAATATAAACCGGAATTAAACGCAACCGTTTCAGACAACCTCTCAATCACTACCGGAACCCGAAAAAAGACACCGATTCCCATCAGAATCAAGGCAATCCCCCAGATTAATTGAACCTTATCTTTATTATCCATTTTTAGTTCATACAATTTACAAATGTTAAAGAATGAAACGTTTTTATCCCGCGAACAACGCACTGCGGGAATTTATTTGATAATATTTTATAGCCCGATTAAATAAGGGTGTCAACCTGGATTCCTTGGGGTAAGGGTAAGGATCTTTTAAGGATTGAAACGATAGACCGATATGCGAAATAAAATCAAAATAAATACGGCATCAGCATTCCATTTCGTCAAGTTCAAGCAGTTTCCGGTCAAAAGCAGAACGTTTCGTTTCAACAGAAACCGATAGCACTTCGAATTCCTCAAAATCCCGGTCAATATCAATCTGACACTGATGAATCTTTTGAGACAAATTGGAAATTAACCTGCCATCGTTTTTTTCAGTGGCTGATTGCATTTTCCCATTCAGTTCCTGCAAATAATTTTCATTTGCGTCAATGATTTTTTCCAGTTCGTCAATTCTCGTCTCCTGAGATTTTAAAACTTTACCGCGCTCTGAAATAATGGCTGATCGAAGCCGACGAATTTCTTTTTTACTGATTTTTGCAGGCTTTTCCGAATTTGTCTCCTTTTTAACAGATAAATCAGTTTCGACATCTTCTCCCCACCCCTCGACATCCAGAAACTGCTGATAATCTCCTTCAAAAATCGAAACGCCGTCATTCTTAAAAACAATCAGGCGTTCGGCAATGGCATGAAGAAACATTTCATTATGTGTCACCATAATGACGGCTCCGTCAAACTGGTCAATGGCTAAAAGCATCGCATCGCAGGACTCCATGTCAAAATGATTGGATGGTTCATCCAGCAGCAGCAGATTAATGGGCTTGCAGAGCAATTTGCCCAACATCACGCGGCTTTTTTCACCACCGGATAAAACGCTGATTTTTTTTAAGGCCGAGTCACCTTCAAACATCATGGCGCCACAAATATTCCGCGCAACCTGCCGGTCAATATCCGGGCTTGTGTATAATATCTCTTCTTCAATCGTTTTTTCGTCTTCTAATGTTTTTACATTCGTCTGCTCGAAATATCCGTATGCAACTTCCGGATGAAAGTCAATTTGTCCGTTATCCGGCGTCAGCACACCACCAAGAAGTTTCAAAAAAGTCGTTTTGCCGGCGCCATTTCTTCCGATAACGCAGATCCGGTCTTTCGGCCCGATTGTCAGATTAAGATCAGAAAGTAATTGATGAGAGGCATCATATCCGAAACTTAGCCCATTGATGCGGGAAAGGATTTTACCGTTAAACGGTTTACTGCGAAATAAAAAACCAAGACTTTTAAATTTTTCCAATTTCTCCCGCCGGGTTAATTTACTTAGCGTTTTAACCCGAGATTGAACAAGACCGGCAAGTCTTGCCTTAGCCCGGAACCGGGTAACGAATTCTTCAATTTCCCTGCGATGTTTATCTTCGTTAATTCTTGTTTTTTCATAAATTTCTTCTTCCAGGGCAATCTGCCTATAGTACTTTTCAGTGTTTCCGGTAATTTTACGGATTTTTTTCCGGTGAATACCTAAAACATGTGTTACTATGGAATCCATAAAGGTTCGATCATGGGTAATAATAAATACTTCGCGAGGCCATTGAGATAAAAAACGTTTAATCCATCGAATGGATGTAATATCCAGATAATTGGTCGGTTCATCCAGTAACAGAAGATCCGGTTCCGAGAGCAGTTCTTTTGTTAAATTCAGGCGAACCTGAAATCCGCCGGATAAATCCTTAGGGGAACGTTTTAAATCTTCTTCAGAAAAACCGAGGCCGGCAAGAATTTTTTCAACCTTCCAGTAATGGGATGCCGCATCTTCAAGCAGCCCTTTTATTCCTTCTTCTAATACTGTCTTACCCGTAAAACCAATTTCCTGTTTCACATAACCGATACGGTAATTTTTAGGAATAGCGATATTGCCGGAGTCCCCTTCTTCCTGGCCGGAAAGTATTCTAAAAAGCGTTGTTTTACCATGTCCGTTACGGCCGACCAGACCGACACGTTCCCGGCGATTAATTTTAAAGCTGACATTTTGAAATAAAACGCTGGCCCCGAAACTCTTTGAGAGATTATCAACACTGATCATAGCTTAAACAATTTTACGAAAAATCAAAAAGGAACATAAAGGGATGATGATTATGCAGGCTTATTCGGAAAATTTGTCAACCTCCAGCTTGCTGCAGCGATACCGAAAAGACCGTAAACTGATACCCAGCAAATCTGAGGCATTGTTTTTATTGCCCCGGGCGCATTTCAATGCTTTCTCGATATATGCACGCTCTATCTCTTCTAAAATATTATCGAGTGAAACACCATTTTCAACATCATCAACATCATACCGTCGATTTTTAACGCCCTCAATCCAGCGCCGTTTATGAATTGACAATGACAGACTATCCGGAAGAATAATATTTGTATTGGATAATGCGACACTTCGTTCTATCAGATTTTCCAGTTCACGGATATTACCGGGAAAATTATATTTTTGCAGCAGGTCAACAGCGTAAGAAGAAATTTTGGTAATTTCCTTGCCGGATTCATGTGAGTATTTATCCAGAAAATGTTGCGCCAAGGCCCGTATATCTCCTTTGCGATCGCGAAGAGGTGGAACCTTAATTTCAACAACATTAATCCGATAGAACAGGTCTTCACGGAAGTTTCCGGCTATCACTTCTTCATCAAGTTTTTTGTTTGTTGCAGAGATAATACGAATATCAACAGAGATATTTTCATTGGTGCCAACCGGTTTAAATACTTTCTCCTGAACAACCCGAAGCAGTTTAACCTGCATGGGCGGACTCAGCTCTCCGATCTCGTCTAAAAAAACCGTGCCGCGGTTCGAAGCCTCAAAAAGACCTTTTTTATCTTGGATGGCACCGGTAAATGCCCCTTTCTTGTACCCGAAAATTTCACTTTCAATAAGGGTTTCCGGAATACTGCCGCAATTAATAACAACAAACGGTTTGTCGTGACGATCACTTTCAAGATGGATGGAATGGGCAATCAGCTCTTTTCCGGTACCGCTTTCACCCGTTATTAATACATTCGTTTTTGTTCGGGCAATCTGTTTTATCACCTCATAAATATGCTGCATCCGTGGGCTATTGCCGACAAGGAAACCAAAATGCAGGTTCTTTTTAAGCTCAACATCAATGCTTTTCTTTTCATCAGACAACGTACGCAGATCAAGGGCTTTGGCGATGGTTTGCTTGAGTTCTTTATTCTCAAACGGCTTGGGCAGATAATCATACGCCCCGTCGTTCATTGCTTCAACCGCATTTTCCGCAGTTGCATAAGCAGAAATCATGATAACAATCGTAACAGGATTAGTGGCTTTCGCCTTTCTCAAAACGTCCAGTCCGCTGATATCGCCAAGCCGTAAGTCGCAAAGAATCAGATCGTAAAAATTTTTTTCGATCTGTTTATTTGCCGTCCGGCCATTTTCAGCACAAGTGACTTGATAGCCTTCCTTTTTAAGCATCAGCTCAAGAAATTCCCTCATACTGAGTTCATCATCAACGATGAGTATGTGTGGTGATTTTTGATTCATTAATTAATTCAAATTAAAAACGTTATGAGATTATTTACTTTCAAAAACAACTCTACCGTTAACAATTGTATAAACAGCCATTCCTTTAAACTCCCATCCATTGAAGGGAGAATTTTTACTTTTCGAAAATCCTTTTTCAACGTCATAGATATAAGACCGGGTCGGGTTAATAATGGTCAGGTCAGCCGGTGCGCCGACTATGACAGCCCTTGGGATTCCAATTATCTTTGATGGATTTATAGACATTTTCCGGATCAGCGTCTCAAAAGTAATGTCCCCTTCTTCAATGAGTTTCAGTCCCAGGGAAAGAGCGGTTTCAAGCCCGATGATGCCGTTTGCAGCCTTATCAAATTCCACTTCCTTTTCCAAAACCGAATGTGGGGCGTGATCGGTGGCGATCACATCTATGGTCCCGTCTGCAAGACCTTCCCGGATTGCATTTCTGTCATCAGTTGATCGAAGCGGCGGATTCATTTTTGCATTGGTATTATATTTTCTGACCGCTTCATCCGTCAGCGTAAAATAATGCGGGGCCGTTTCAGCCGTCACCGGGACACCTCTTAACTTGGCATCGCGTATGGCATGCACCGACTCTTTTGTACTGACATGGGCAATATGAACCGGCATGCCGGTTAATTCACATAAAGCAATATCCCGCATGACCATGATACTTTCAGCGGCATTGGGAATACCGGCAAGCCCCATCCGTGTGGACATCAGCCCTTCATTCATAGATCCCGCAGAAAGATCCGGGTCTTCACAATGTGAAATAACTTTCACCCCAACACCTTTTGCATATTCCAGGGATCTTCTCATGAGCTGGGAATCGGATACCGGCAATCCATCATCAGAAACAGCGAAGGCGCCGGCTTCTTTTAATTCGCCATATTCACTGAGATCGTGTCCTTTAAGCCCCCGGCTGATTGACGCGACCGGATACACCTTTACAGAATGAAATTGAGCGGCCGTTTTGATTATATATTCGGTTACCTGGCGATTATCATTCACGGGATGGGTGTTCGGCATACAGCAGACAGCGGTAAACCCCCCGGCTGCGGCTGCCCTGATACCGGTTTCAATGGATTCCTTATATTCATGCCCGGGATCCCGCAGGTGAACATGCATATCAATCAGGCCCGGGACGACAAAGCAATCGCTGGCATCAATGATTCGGATATCGTGGCAATCTTTTTGCCGAAAATCATCGGCAGAGTTTGCAATATCCGTAATAATACCATCAGCAATTGTGATATCAACAACCGCGTCCATATTCCCTGGATCAATAACATGCCCGCCTTTAATGATCAGCCGCATTACGCAACCCTCCTGCAAGCAAATATAAAAGAGCCATACGCAAGGCAACGCCGTTCGTCACCTGGTTCAGAATAACTGAATTTATGTGGTCAGCGACCTCCGGGGTGATTTCGACGCCACGGTTAAGCGGTCCGGGGTGCATAATCAGGGCATCCGGTTTTGCTTTCTTTAATCTTGCCATGCTCAGTCCATATCTTTTTGCGTATTCACGCTCACTCGGGAATAAAAAATTTCGTTGTCTTTCTTTTTGAATTCGAAGCATCATTATAACATCAACTCCGTCGATTGCTTCTTCAAAATCATATACGACATCCGCACCAAGAGATTCAATCCCTGCGGGAATCATTGTGGGCGGTCCCGCCAATCTGACTTCAGCGCCCATTTTCCGAAAACCCACAATATTGGAACGGGCCACTCTGCTGTGTGTAATATCACCGACAATGGCAATACGAAGTCCGTTTAATTCTTTCTTGTGTTCTCTGACAGTCATCATATCAAGTAATGCCTGGGTCGGATGAGCATGCATGCCGTCACCGGCATTAATAATGGGGGTAGGAATTTTTTGAGACAATAAATAAGGCGTACCGGCTGAAGAATGACGCATCACAATCACATCCGGATTCATCGATTCCAGGTTTCGGGCGGTGTCGATCAGTGTTTCCCCTTTAACCAGACTGCTGGTGGATGCGGATATGGAGATTGAATCCGCTGACAGTCTTTTGGCAGCGATATCAAAAGAAACCCGTGTCCGTGTACTCGGCTCATGGAAAAACAGTATCACGGTTTTTCCCCTGAGAGTTGGAACTTTTTTTATCGACCGTTCTGAAATTTCTTTAAGACCATCCGCCGTATCTAAAACAGACTTTATTTCTTCAACCGAAAGGGATTCAATATCAAGAATATCTTTTCTGTTCCAGGTCATGAAATTATCGCCCTATTTTAATAAAGATCCGGTTCTTCCCCACCGGACACCGAAATTAACACTGTCCCAGGACCAGTAGATGATAAATGCATTGCCTCTGATGGCCTGTTGTCCCACAAAACCCCAGAATCGGCTGTCATAGCTGTTATCCCGATTATCACCCATTACGAAATAAGAATCAGCCGGGACTGTCACCGGTCCAAAATTATCTCGCTGGGTGACCTGAGCGGATAAAATCCGAGAGTCGGAATGTACACCTAAATCATGAAGAATGGGAATATTGTTAACATAAACTTTTTTATTTTTGATTTTAATA
>JAJRPH010000148.1 GCA_024280875.1 Deltaproteobacteria bacterium
CATAAATTCAGCCAGCCCGCCCATAATCAGTACGATGGCAATGATTCCGGCAGGGATTTCCCATGAAGCGGTTCTTCGGATACAAAGGTATACACCACCGATCAGGCAGGCAAGAGCGCTGATCTCCCCAGGGCTGCCGTTGGTGAACCCGAAAAACAGATCCTTGAGGGGAGTGGAAATTCCCATTTGCTTGAAGGCGTTTAAGGGAGTTGCCTGGGTGAGGGCATCGATGCCGGTATGAATGCTTTCGTATCCGGACGCGGCCATAATTCCGGCAAATGCAATCATTACAAATGCGCGTCCCACCATTGCCGGATTAAACAAGTTCATTCCCAGGCCACCGAAAATTACCTTGCCGATGCCGATGGCAACGAACGATGCAATTACCCCCACATACCATGGGGCGGTGGCCGGCAGGGAAAGCCCCAGGATGATGCCGGTGACCGCTGCTGAACAGTCCGGTAATGTAAAGGATCGGTCGCGCATTTTGATGAAAATCGCTTCCGCCATCAGACAGGCAGCCAGGCAGATCAGCATCTGTTTGACGGCAAACAGGTGGAATACGTAAACCGACATGCCGACAACCGGCAGCAGCGCGATCAAAACATCGATCATCATGCGTCGTGTTGTAAACGATTCATTGGATAAATGCGGTGAATGACCCACCTGGATGGCAGGGATTTCTTCCTGCGGGGGTTGCTCTTTAAGATTTGTATCAGTCATGGAGATTCAATTATCCGTTTAATTCAATATTATATTTTAGTTGGTCTTGCTTGCCATTATCAGCGCTTTGGCCACCCGAATGTTCTGCACCAGGGGAAGGCCGGCCGGACAAACATATGCGCAGGATCCGCATTCCATGCACGCCCGGATTTTATATTTTTCCGCCATATTTAAATCCCGGTGTCTGGCGGCAACAGCAATCCTGGCCGGAACCAGATTCATCGGGCAGACATCCACGCATCGTCCGCATCGGACGCAGGTTGTTTCTTTTTCTTTTTTAATGTCATCATGGGTCAGCACGGTGACACCGCCGGTTCCCTTGGTCAACGGCATGTCCAGATCGGAAAAAGAAAACCCCATCATAGGGCCCCCCGAGAGAATTCGGGCCTCATCTTTTGTCAGACCGCCGCAGAAATTAATCAGCTCCCGATATGTGATCCCAAAAGGTGCCAGAATGTTTTTGGGCTGAACAATACCGGCGCCGGTAACGCAAACCACTCGATGAGTCAGCGGCATTTTCCGGATGACCGCACGGGCGATCGCCACCATGGTGGTGACGTTGCTCACGGCCACTCCGACGTCAGAGGGGAGGCCGCCAAGCGGGACCGTGCGGTTTAATGCCGCCTTGATCAAATGCTTTTCACTGCCCTGGGGATATTTGGTTGTTAAAACCGCCACCTTGACTTCCGTGCCCTTTACCGCATTTTTTATTTTTTCAATGGCATCGGGTTTGTTTTCTTCAATGCCGATAATGATGTCTTTCACGTTGGCTGCAAATCCTGCCAACATGGCGCCGGTAATAATAGCATCCGGGATATCCTGCATCAAGCGGTCGTCGGCAGTAAGGTACGGCTCACATTCACAGCCGTTTACC
This sequence comes from Deltaproteobacteria bacterium, assembly GCA_024280875.1. Classification (GTDB taxonomy): domain Bacteria; phylum Desulfobacterota; class Desulfobacteria; order Desulfobacterales; family Desulfosalsimonadaceae; genus SURF-3. Next base: position 1,598 of record JAJRPH010000148.1, read on the forward strand.
AGCAGTGTGCCCACCGGTTTCTTGCCGGGGGCTATTTTTATATGGGTCGGGAATGCTGCGCCGCCCAATCCAACAATGCCGGCGTCATTGATGGCCCTGGTTACCTCGTCCGGATCATATCCGATAACATTTTTAGACCATCGCCCCCCCATACACTCCCGGTAATTCTCTTCTTCAGTGAACTGTCGGCCTTGTGCTTTGATCCGGATGGCCTGAACATGGCGGCCATTCGGCAGGGTTGTCACCGCCATTTTCTGGACAACGCCGAAAATAGGGGAATGCAATTTTGCGGAAACAAACGCTGCATTATCACCGATGATTTCACCATAGGAAACTTCTTGTTTCGGTTTGACCAACGGTTTGCTAGGGGCTCCAATATGCTGCTGAAGCGGAATGATCACCTCTTTTGGAGTCGGTATCACCTCAATGGGCGCATCGGCGGAAAAATGTTTTCGTTCCGGCGGGTGGATTCCCCGGTGAAACGTACCGCTGCCCGCAAATTGTTCAAAATTCTTAGCCAAAAGAACTCCTTTTACCGGTTGCGCTTGATGGCCTTGTAAAAAAGTCGCAAGAACAAAATTATCCATCAATAATTTAAATATGTTAGCTATTTTAAAAAGTCAAAACAGGACTTTTTACGATTTCATCACTCTTCGGTGTTAACAAGTTGGTCCGGAAACAAACAGCATCGTGAATCCCGAAAATTGCTTATTCACGACATGAAATGTAATAATAAGGACAACGTGAAACGTGAGCACCTGCGAAAATTTATATTCGCAGTTATCTGGGCATATGCCAAAATGGGTAAAATAATAACACACATTATTATTGTCAATAATTTTTATGAAGATGAGCAAAAAAATATAATTCTAACGAATGGAATATGGGCTCATGAATTTTTAGTACGTCGGCTATACATAGAGGAAAGAAAAGGCGGGCATTGCAATCCAAGAGTGGATAAAGCAATCCCCCGATGAATATATACGAATCCATCGAGGGATTATTTTGTGCTTTATGCAGCGAAACGCAGTGCGTTGTCCGTGGCTTGACGGATTTCATTCGGGGTAAATGGTTTGTTCAGGTAATCCACAGCGCCGAAGCGGGCGCTTTCAACCGCTGTTTCAATACTGGCATATCCGGTTATAATGATGACCTTTGCTTCCTGACGGTGGTCGTGAATGGATTTTAACAGTTCCAGCCCTTTGACTTCCGGGATTCTGAGGTCCAGCAGAATCAGATGGTATGAGGAGGAGTGAATTTTTTCAAGGGCCTCAGCCTTGGTGACCGCCTGGTCGACATGGTATCCCTTTTTAGACAGAATCTTTCGGATATTGTTGTTGACCGTCACCTCATCGTCAATGACCAGTACGTTCCGGGGAAGCGGTTCCTGCATCAGTTCCCGGGTGACCAATACCTGACCGGCCGTTTGTTTCAGTTTCGTTAAATATTCTTTTTTGAGTTCTTCGTATGGCCGGACAACGACACCGTCATGATGCATATTCCGGATATAGTCCGGGCCGATTGCTGCGGCCACTTCATTGTAATCAAACGGCATGTCAATTCCGATACGGGTTCTGACAACCGGACCTTTCGCGGTTTTGCCCTTTTTGGCCTTTTTTTGGGGGCAGATGCTTTTTTTGACACCGACTTTGCAGGTGGTGCCGAGTTTCTTGAAAATGTCGCAAACCATATTTCCCATTTCACAGAAATTTTCCAGCGGTTCGGGCACCTTTACTTCGATTACCGGCATATCAGACGGGCCGATAGTCTTAGTATAGGCATCGCCGGTATATTTTGCGACTTCTTCACTGTCAAAAGGCATGTCTACATCGATATTTTTATTGTCCCTGGCAAGCATTTGCTTAAAATTCTGTTTGAGTGTTTCATAAGGAATAAAAACCGCTCCCTCACTTTGAAGGGTATTCACATATTCGGGGCCGGTCACTGAAACAACTTCCTTGTAACTGAATGGCATGTCGATGCCGATCATGGTTTTGACGTCCGGACCTTTCGCGGTTTTGCCCTTTTTGCCTTTTTTTGATTTTTGGGGACAGATGCTTTTCTTGACACCGACTTTACAGGTGGTGCCCAGTTTTTTGAAAATATCGCAGACCATATTGCCCATTTCACAGAAGTTTTCCAGTGGCGCAGGCATTTTTACCTCAATTATCGGCATGTCTGAAGGGCCAATGCTTTTCGCATATTCCTTGCCCGTATATTTGGCAACTTCATCCTGGTCAAACGGGACGTCCACATCAATAATATTAATGGCGGCTCTTTCTTCAGGCGAGGTTTTGCATTCAACGATTTCGTCATTAAATGCACGATTGATTGTTGAGCGTAATTCATCCGGGGTAAACGGTTTGGGAATGTAATCTAAAGCACCCAGCCGGATGGCTTTTACCGCCGTATCCGTGGAGGCATATGCCGTCATCATTATTGCTTTGGTCAGGGGCCATTCGTTTTTCACAAGCTTTAAAAGTTCCAGGCCGTTCATGTCCGGCATCACGATATCGGAGATCAGAAGTGAAAAAGACTCTTTTGCCATCTTGTCCAGTGCGTCTTTGGCATTTAAAGCTTCAGTTACTTCAAAATTGTTTTTTGCGAGAATTTTTTTAACATTATGGCAGATTCTTTTTTCATCATCGACGACCAGTACTTTTGTTCCTGATTTCATGATATCCTCCTTGGTTTATGTCCAAATATTTTTTTTAATCTTTTTAGGTACTGATTAAGCAGTTTGTGTGCCAAAGAAGTTTTTTAAATTATAACTAATTGGAAATTAAATAAATTTATAGGTATTGGGTTGTTGGATAATATGGATGGTGTATAATTAAAATATACATCGGTAATCGGATTAAATTTTTAAATTCTGTATATTGGCTCTGTTACAGAGGGAAGGGCAGTGCCTTAAAAATAGCAGTTTTAAAAAGATATCCTATGAGGGGGGACGGGGGCTGAAACAGGGACGGCGAATGGCGCATTGTAGTGTATAAATATAATATACAGTGTATGGGAAATTTATTTCCCGGGGATTTTAATGCCGTGTTTTTTCATCATGATGTGGAAGTTGGGTCGCTGCATTCCGGTGGTTCGGGCCGCCCGGGTGATATTCCATTCATTCTGCTTAAGCGCATTTAAGATAAAATTTTCTCCAAGTTTGAGAACCGATTTTTCACGGACTTCTTTTTTAATTTGTTTGAGCTCATCACTGGTGGCAGGAATATTTTCAATTAATTTTTCAATATCGCCGATATCGCCGAGTTGTGGCAGTTCTTTTAAAGAAATATGATCGCTGTCGCATAAAATCACTGCCCGTTCAATGATGTTTCTCAATTGCCGTACATTGCCCGGCCAGTCATATCCGGTCAGGCGGTTGACGGCATGGTCATCATAACCGCTGATGGACTTGCCCATGCTGCGGTTAAATTGTTCAAGAAAATAATATGCAATGGGCAATATATCTGATTCTCTATTTTTTAACGGGGGAATCCATATCGGATAGACAGCGATACGATAATAAAAGTCATTTCTAAACGTGCCGTCCTTGACCATTTGTTTAAGGTCTTTGTTTGTTGCAAAAATTAAACGGATATCGACCTTTCGATATTTTGTGTCGCCAACTGGCAAAAATTCCATGGAATCAAGAAACCGGAGAAGCTTACCCTGAACCTCGATGCTGATGTTGCTGATTTCATCAAGAAATACGGTTCCCTGGTCGGCAATCCGGAATATGCCGTCTTTATCCCTGTGTGCATCGGTAAATGCGCCTTTACGATACCCGAACAGTTCGCTTTCCAGAAGATTGCCGGTCAGGGTGCCGCAGTCCACGGCAAAAAAAACATTATCTTTCCGGGTGCTGTTGGCATACAGGGCTCTGGCAACAAGTTCCTTGCCCGTTCCGCTTTCTCCGTGTATCAGGACAGTGGACTCGGTATGCGCCACTTTTTTGATCATGGAGACCACATTTTTGATCTGGGGGCTGTCGCCGATCAGTTGATGAGTCACTGCTGGATTTTTTTTCGGATCAGACATCAGTTGTTTATTCTGCATCTTAATTTTATGATGATTCAGTGCCTGGCCCACAACGGCCCGGAGTTCATAGGGCGTAAACGGTTTGGGAAGATAGTCATATGCTCCCATTTTCATAACCTCAACGGCGGATGAAACACTTGCAAATCCGGTAATGACAATCACAAGGATGTCCGGATAGTCCTTTTTGACCCGCGCAAGGATTTCCATCCCCCCCATGCGGTTCATTTTTAAATCCGTAATAACAAGATGATACAGCTTGTTTTTTATCATTTTCAAAGCATCGTAGCCGTTTTGCGCATAATCGATTTCAGCAGCTGATCCGGATAAAATTTTTACACAATTTTTGCAAATGGCCGGTTCATCGTCAATGATCAGAATGTTCGGGCCGTTTTCATTCGCCATTTTTTTCTCCATGTCTAACGGGCATCATGATCGTAAAGTGGGTGCCTTTTCCGATCGTGCTGTCGACTTTTATTTTTCCCCCGTGTTGTTCAATAATTCCATGCGTAATGGCCAGTCCCAGTCCGGTTCCGGTTTCGCGGGTTGTAAAAAACGGGTCAAAGATTTTATCCAGGTTTTCTTTGGAGATACCGCATCCCGTATCGATGATGTCAATATGGATCATATCGGTTTTGGGATTTATTTTAGTTGAAAATATAATATTTCCTCCCGGATCCGTGGCTTCAATCGCATTTAATGCCAGATTTATAAGGGTTTGCTGAATCTGATCCTTATCAACATAGGTCATCGGGAGATTGCTGGAGAGATTTGATGTAATTTTAATGTCATTAAATCCAGCCTGCTTTTGAACCAGAAAAAGGGTGTCCATAACGATTTGATTGAGGTTTAATGATTTTTTTACCGGCCGGCTTTGCCGGGCAAAATCGAGAAGACTTTTGACGATGGTACGGCATCTGAGTGCTTCTTTGGATATGGTTTCAAGTTCACTGTATATCGGATCATCCGGATCAGTATCTTCCTGCAGCAGCATGGAAGAAGTCATGATCGTCGTCAGGGGATTATTGATTTCATGGGCGATGCCGGCGGATAACCGGCCGATTGACATCAGCTTTTCCTGCTGCATCATATTTTTCTGCCTCTTGATATCTTTTGTGATGTCGCTCGAAATTTCGATAACGCCGGTTACTTCCCCTTTTTTCTTAATCGGGTAGCAGGAGATGGAATAGTAAAGTTCATTGCCGTTTTTATCCAGATGTATATGGGTTGTTTTTGACGGTTTGTGTGTTTTAAGTGATTGCACCAAAGGGCAGGGATGCTTTTCTCCTGAACAGGGGGTGTCTCGATGATGGGTTATTTCGTAGCAGAAATGTCCGATCGTTTCTTCTCTTTTAAGTCCCAGTTTATTCAGCATGGTATCATTTACGTCTGTAATACGGTAATCAGTACCAATAACCATGACGTCTTCCTCAATAAGTTCATTGATCATGACGTCATATAATGTTTTGGCTTCATTCAGTTTCAGGTTTGCATCCTGCTCTTTTCTAGCGATGCGGGCGATCTCCCAAAAAAACAGCGCGGTTGTATGCGCGATGGCCCGAACGGTTTTGCCCTTTTTGCCGATAATATCGTTATAGATATCCAGGTTGCCGGCCAGCTCGATGATCAGGCCAATGTCTTCGCGATCAAAAAAATCATTATAATCTTCGGTGACGAAAAGACCCTGATTCTTTGCTTTAACAAACCCGACAGCATTCGGATCAGTATCTGCAACCGCAACGATTTTTGGCACAAAGACCTGAAACGTATGTTGTTCAATAAAATTTAATAGATATAAACATCTTGACCCGCCGCCTACAATTGCTACGTTCATTCGTATGTCCCCGCAGTATTGAAGTTTTAAGGAATAGAAGTGAGCATGTGTATGTCATGAATAATTTAAATTTATATTATAAAATGAAGGATAAATGAAGGATAATCTCATAGCGTCAATTTGTGTGTTAATGATTCTGGTGCCTTATGGTATTAATTAAATTTAGTTCATGAGTTTGCCGGTTAATTAATTGTTGATTTTTTTATTTAAAAAAGTGTATAAAATGATCTTTTTTAGCATTTGCTCAAAAATGTAGCGGGTTAATGCATGATCAAAATATTAGTGGAGGTACGGAATGTTTAAAATAGTTCAGCGGGAAGAGATGGCCCAGGGAACGGTCATTATGAATGAAATTGAAGCGCCCCGGATTGCGGCAAAAGCGAAGCCGGGACAGTTCATTATTTTAAAGGCCAATGAGACCGGGGAGCGCATCCCCTTAACCATTTCAGATAGTGATGCGGAGAAGGGAACCCTTACCATTATATATATGGTGGTTGGCAAATCCACGGCATTGTTCAAAGCTCTGCAGGTCGGCGACGGATTCCAGGATGTCATCGGACCGCTGGGCAAGCCCACGCACATTGAAAAACTGGGCAATGTGGTATGTGTCGGCGGCGGCACCGGCGTGGCGGTGTTGTATCCCATTACCCGAGGTTTTAAAAATGCGGGAAATAATGTCATCAGTATTATCGGCTCCCGGAATAAAGACCTGTTGATACTGGAAGATAAAATGAAAAGCGCATCAACTGAATTTCATGTCTGCACGGACGACGGATCATACGGCCATAAAGGGTTTGTCACGGAAGTATTAAA
>JAJRPH010000149.1 GCA_024280875.1 Deltaproteobacteria bacterium
GCCTGAAAAACCACTACGCCTTGTATATGGAATTTTTAACTTAGCCATCCAGCTACTTTTTACGAAGCCATCAAATAATAGCAGGGGAATAAATACAATGCGTATCAGAAGTGTATTAAATATTTTTATAATCACCATTATGGGAATAGTATTAATAAATTCAGCCGCCTTTGCGGCAGAACCTTCAGCCCTGGCAAGTATCGAAAACATAGCTGTCAGGGATGTGTATGAACCGGGTAACGGGTCGGCGGTGGGTAAAATTCGCCAGGTATCCGGAACTGTGCTGATCCTTCACCAGGAACAGAAGCATGGTTACCGGGCGGAGGAAGGTCTGGATTTGTTCAAGGGAGATATTGTTCTTACCGGAAAAGACGGTAATGCGGCATTTGTGCTCAATGACGGCAGCTTTATATCTCTTTCTCAAGGAACCCGGATGAAGATCAATAGAAGCGTCTATGCGGTAAAACAAAAAACAAGGTCTTCATTTTTGAATATGGTCTCAGGTAAGGCCCGTTTTGTTGTCAAAAAATTTGTGGATGCAAGGCACTCTGAATTTAAAGTCAAAACCAGGACATCCGTGGCTGGAGTCAGGGGCTCCGACTTTATTATTAATGCTTCGGAAACCGTAACGGAAATTACCACTCTTGAAAAAACCGAGTTGGCTGTTATCAGCCTGGCGGACCCGGATGCGGAACCGGTCATTTTGCATGATTTTGAAAAAACTGAAATCCGAATAGGCATGCGTCCGGAAGAAGTTCAAAGAGTAAAATCAGAAGATATTGACCGGCTGATGAAGGAGTTTAAGTTCCGTCCATTAAAGGAGAATATTCAGCAGCAAATGGGACAGGCCCCTTCGATATCCGGCCAGGGGGCTGATACTCCAGTGCAGAAACTGAAAAGAATATATGTGCCCAGGAAGGACCTCATCCGGCCGCGATTTCAAAAGGGCTTGCAGGCATTGTCAACGTCTGAACCATTGCAGGAGATCTTCAGGAGCAAAAAGATCCTGATGGATGAACAGAATTTAATAAACAAAAAAACGACAATTTATCAGAATATAAAAGAAACGATTCAAACAAGGCCGTTACCGGATTTTCCGCCATCACCCAAATAGGAAGATACAATCTGCGGGGTTTCGTTTGAGTTTTAAAGAGTCAATAGCTAGCTGGAGGTAAGAATGAAAAAAGTAATTCAGGGGGTGATCAGATCCCTGAGTATTGTAGTTGTAAGTATCGCCATATGCTTTATGTCAATTCAAACTGGTTTTGCTGCCGGGGCGCCATTGTATGTTGATGTCGATCATCCGAATGCCATGGATCTCCCGGGGTACGGGTTTGCCACTTCTTCACCGTTTAAAACCATCCAGTATGCGATTAACCAGCTTTCTGCTTATGATACGCTGTACGTGATGGAAGGCACATATAGTGATGCTGCCTATGGTTTTGCCTCAGTCCAACTGGAGATTCCCTCCGGCCTGGATGGTGTACAGATCATTGGAGATTCCGGTGGAATGCCCATGATAGCATATGACCCCATCAGCACCCCTATGTGGATGGACGGGATTATTATTAATGCTGATAATGTAACAATTTCCAATTTGTCGATCAGCGGATTTCCCAACCAGGGCATTATCATGAACGGTGCGGATATTACCATCGATGGGTGTACGATCAGTAGCTGTACGGGTGATGGGATTTCGATTAACAGCCCAAGTAGTGAAATGGCGCGGGATAACTATTTGATCAACAGTTGCGGTATCAGTGAAATCGGTGGTGATGCAATTTCCAGTTTTGCTTTTGGTACCTATGATCCGGCATACGGTATTCAGAATGTTTCTATCAGCACTATTTCCGGAAACGGGATTAATTTTACCAGTGACGGCGGCGGGGGCGCTGTCTGGGGGGGGAGTATCTCCGGGTGCGGTATAAACGGAGTCGGAATTAATACTTACGATCGGGTAATGGTCGATGCTTGCGATATTAATAGTAACAGCACAAATGGTATTTTTATTTCATCAAATAATTCCGGAAGCAGTATTCAGAATGGGTGTGCGGTTTATACAAATTCAGGAAGCGGGGTCTTTATTGATGGTTCACAGATCTCCGTTGATGCCTGCAGTTTCCATGATAATACCCAGTATGGCATCTTTATCAGCAGTTTAAGCAATGCGGCAGCTAATAATCGGATTCAAAACAACTGTGAAATTTATCAGAATGCTTATGGTGGGATTCTGATCGACAACAGTCCTAATAACACCATTCAAAACAATATGGAAACCATCCGTGATAATGGCGATGGTTCCCCCGGAGTGGCACCCTATTATGCACCGGATTGCGGTATTTATATTACCGGAACCAGTGCGACGAATAATATTATTTTTAATAATCATATTTCCGGTGGAAATTCCGACTATCCCCAAGAATATGGTATTTATCTGAACAATGTGGGTAATGCCTCTCAAATTGAGATTGAACAGAATAAAATATCAATGCATCAACTGCAACCATATCAAACGGGGATTTATCTGAATAACTCCGGTGCCCGTATTAAACGCAATACCTTGGCCGGGAATTTAAACGGCATTTATGTCAATGTGGAATCCGGCAATACAGCCAGTCCGGCTATCTGGAACAACCTTATTTATAAGGGGGCCGGCGATAATATGAATTATGGTATTTATATTGACGCGTATGATGGGACCGCAGACAGCAACCTGACCATATTCAACAACACGATTTCCGAAGCCATGAATGACGGTATTTTTATCCAGACAATGGCAGGGACTGCGGAGCCGAGTATTTTTTATAATATTATCACTGAATATGCCGGATTCGGGGTGAATA
>JAJRPH010000150.1 GCA_024280875.1 Deltaproteobacteria bacterium
CCTCATCAACTTCCATTTCAGGAATTCTCAAGTGCAGGTCTTTATGTGAAATATCATCAGCAATTTTCGTAACATTCAACACTGGTTTTAAAATTCTTCGGGCAAAAAAACTGCCCAGGAAACTGGTCAACCCCAGAATGAACAGAATACCGGCCACGATAAAATACAGCAATTGATTCAGGATACGAATCACGGAATCCATGGAAGTGCCGATCTGAATCACCAGGAGATTCCGTTTTCCATATAAAAATGGTAAATTGATTGCCCTTAGCCGATAGTTTGAATTTTCGAGATTTTTAAAAAGCGCATAGTGAAGCGACAGCGGAAACTTGTTTTTAAACAAAGCCGTGATTTCTTCATTAAAATTCTGGGATTTGATGATGGGTTGGCCATGAGCGCTAAGAATATTGATGTAATCACTTTTTAAATTTAAAGCCTGCATATCCGAACGCCATAAATCATCAATGATCAGCCGCGCCCTGTCTTCAACGCCCAAAAGCTTGTTGATTAAATGCCGCTGAAGGGATTGCGTCTGCTTGAGCTTTTCATAAGACTCTAGAATATTGACGATTTCAGCCGCTTTAACCTGGAGTTCTTCATCAATATCGCGATAAAGGATATACCGGGTAATGCTGAACAGAACCCCGCTGAAAATGACCAGGATAATACACAAAATGGATGTATACAGGATGCTGGCCTTGAACCGGATGGAATTGAGTTTCATAAAATCAGTCCTTAATCACATATCCCCTGCCCCGCACCGAATGGATAAGTTTTTTGGAAAATCCGGTGTCTACTTTCTTGCGCACGTAATTCACATATACATTAATCACATTGGAGAAACTGTCAAAATCATGGTCCCATACATGTTCGGATATCATGGTTCGGGTAACCACCTGGTTGGCATGAATCATCAGGTATTCCAGCAATGCGTATTCGGTGCTCGTCAGTTCAACATTTTCCCCGGCACGGGTCACCGTATGGGTCAACTGATCCAGTTCCAGGTCCGCCACTTTCAGGGTGGTTGTTTTGCTTGCCCGCTGTCTTCGCAACAATACCCTGACCCTGGCCAGGAACTCCCCGAATGCAAAGGGTTTGGTCAGATAATCATCGGCCCCGGAATCCAGCCCGTAAATTTTGTCCCGAACATCATCCCGAGCTGTGAGCATGAGAATGGGGACATCATTATTTTTTTTTCTCAATGCCTGGCAGATCGCAAACCCGTCTTTGCCCGGCAGCATAATATCTAGAATGAGCAGATCATAGGAATTTATTTCAGCCAGGTACAGGCCATCGTCCCCGTCATAGGAGACATCAACACTGTAGTGCTGTTCCGTCAGCCCCCTTTCGATGAAGGAAGCTATCTTCTTTTCATCTTCGACCACCAAGATACGCATGTCGCCCTTTATAATTTAATTTTTTAAGAATTTATGAAAAGTTCATATCCACCCGATATTTTTTCAAAAACCCGACCGGATGATATGACTCCTTGGCCCTGCGCAGTCCCGCATCTCCCAGGTCCTGCTCCCGATTGATCCATTTTATGCCGTTTTTCAATTCAGACGTCTCGTGTTCCGCAAACATTTGATTCACAGCCTGGTATACTCCCTTGTAATCCGTACTTCCCTTTTCAAAATGAACCACCAGGGCATCTTCACCGAGCCGTTCGCCGATTGTATATGCAACCATGGTATCTTTGACCAGAATACAGCCGCCGATGATGCCGTCGAGTTCTTCCCAACTGGATAACACCTTTGCAATGGCCTTATTCTCATTAGCCAGCTGAACGTCAGAGTCGCATTCCCGCCAGGTGCACCAGTTATTCTGCATTGCCATGGCCCCCTCAACGTACGCCGTCGACATTTCAACATACTGATAATCATATTTTTTATGAAACTGATACAGCAAATTCCGTTTTTTATGAAACCGATTCCCCTTTAACGTGGAGAGTTCCCCGGCATCATAGATATAATCAACCTGATCACGGTCCGGTGAAACCGATACAATTTCACCAAAAACCGTTTCCCATAACCGGGCAAGTGGTTCCGGAACGCGGATCATTGAAGATTTAAGCTCGGGAAAACGGTTAAAATACCCCGGCCAGTCAACGGCGTGCCAGTTTCCCATCGGAGCCCAGTATTGCAGTGACGGCCGATTCTGACGAAGCCAGATGAATTCATCGGCCTGGGCCCAGGCAAGGTCATATGCCGGTGCCCAGCTCCAGACATTGACAAAACTGTAATCCGATGTCACCAGGGGGCACTGGGATAAATATGATTGATATAATTGCTGATCCGACAGTTCAATCGGTTTAAAATCCAGTGGCATCATATGTTCCTGACTGCTTTAACAAAATCCTGACCCCGCTGATAAGCCTGGTCAAGATATTCCGGATGCTTAAGTACATCGTCTTCAAAATCAAGCTGCCGGTATAGCAGAGAATCCCATAACTCCATGTCCAAAACATCAAAAAAATACTGCATGGTCAGCAGCATCCCGTCAAACAGCTTCTTTCCCCGGGTGGCTCCGACCCCGATGACCATCCCCTTGCGCGCCGGTTCCCATTTGCCAAAAGCGACCTTGTCAATCCAGTACTTTTTTACCCATAATGACTGGCACCGGTCCATCAATATTTTAACGTGCGCGCTGACCGTATAGAAAAACATGGGCGAGGCGATTATCAGCCCCTTGCCGGCGAGAATCCGGTCCCTAACTTTTTGAAAATCATCCTTAATCGCGCATTCACCATCTTTTTTACACCCGTAGATTTCCAGGCACGGGGATATTTTATAATCCCTTAAGACAATTTCATCGACTTCCGCACCCGCGCTTCTTGCGCCGTCAACCGCCCTTTTCAGCAGCGTTGCCGTATTCCCCTTTCTTCTAGGACTTCCATAAACTGCTACGATCTCAGACATTTTTCTCCACCTTAAGAAAAATC
>JAJRPH010000151.1 GCA_024280875.1 Deltaproteobacteria bacterium
GGAGCTGATCATGCTGTTTGTTCGTCGGGATTTTGTTTCAAAGTTCAAGCAGACGATTTTAGGACCTGCCTGGTTTGTTATACAACCGCTTCTTTCCACCATTATGTTTACCATTGTTTTTGGAAATATTGCCCAGCTTTCAACGGATGGGTTGCCTAAGATGCTTTTTTATCTTTCAGGGAATGTCCTCTGGTTATATTTTTCGACCAGTCTGACCATGTGTTCCACCACATTCGTTGACAATGCGCATATTTTCGGAAAGGTATACTTTCCACGTCTGGTGGTACCTGTTTCCATTGTGATTTCTCAGTCTCTCACATTTGCTTTACAGTTTGTATTTTTTCTTTGTTTTATGGGGTATTATATGTTTATGGGCGCTGACATCAGGCCCAATGTCTACGTTTTTCTTTTCCCCGTGCTTGTTTTTCTTATGGCTGGAATGAGTTTGGGATTCGGTATAATTTTCTCATCTATGACAACCAAATACCGTGACATGAGATTTCTTCTGGAATTTGGCGTTCGGCTTGTCATGTATGCCACTCCAGTTATTTACCCGCTTTCATCAATTCCTAAAAAATACAAACTATTTTTACTGGCAAATCCTATGACACCGATAATTGAGACGTTCAGGTATGGTTTCATGGGGCAGGGTACTTTTTCCTGGGTCTACCTGGGGTACTCAGCAGGATTTACTGCGGTGCTTCTTCTGCTTGGGGTTGTGCTGTTTACGAGTGTTGAACGGACGTTTATGGATACGGTTTAGATGGTTCTTGGTGCCTTGTTTTGAACGAAGAAGCCGAAACCAGTAAGAAAAAAAATATGACAATAAGACGATTTGAAGATATTTATAAACTGGCTGAACAAACGAAACAAAAAATTGGTGGATTTATTAAATATCTAAAACAAGGCCCAAAATAACGAACCCCGAACCCCGAACCCCGAACCAAGAACCCCGAACCAAGAACTATGAACAATACAGTCATAAAAATCGAAAACCTCAGCAAACAATACCGCCTCGGTCTCGTCGGAACAGGTTCTCTTGGTCACGATATAAACAGGTGGTGGGCAAAACTCCGAGGCAAGCCCGATCCATATCTCAAGATCGGAGAAGCCAATGACAGAACTCAACAAGGTGACTCAGAATATGTCTGGGCGTTAAAGGACATCAACTTTGAAGTTAAGCTTGGTGAAGTCCTGGGCATCATCGGTCGGAATGGAGCCGGGAAATCAACGTTGTTGAAGATTTTGTCACGGGTAACAGCACCCACAACCGGCAATGTCAAAGTCAAGGGGCGAATTGCATCACTCCTGGAAGTGGGAACCGGCTTTCATCCAGAACTGACTGGAAGAGAAAATATCTATCTCAATGGTGCTATCAACGGCATGACAAAGGTTGAGGTTACAAAAAAGCTTGATGAAATCGTTGATTTCTCAGGGTGTGAACGCTATGTTGATACCCCCGTGAAACGTTATTCTTCAGGCATGCTGGTCCGGTTGGGATTTTCTGTTGCTGCTCATCTTGATTCGGAAATACTCATTGTCGATGAGGTGCTAGCCGTTGGTGATGCGGAATTCCAGAAGAAGTGTTTGGGTAAAATGAAGGATGCCGCAGGTATTGGAAGAACAGTTTTATTTGTAAGTCACAATATGAATGCCTTAAGGTCGCTTTGTGAACGTGCTATATTAATAGAAAATGGGAAGCAATCACTAAATGGTGAACCTCACTTTGTGATTGAATCATATCTATCTCAATATGATGTTGCAACCGTATCATATGATGTGCGCGATTGGGCAAGACCGTCCCATTTATCCAGGGCAGTTGAATTTGTTAGCATGGAGTTACATGCTCCCTCGAATTTACCTCGTCTCAAATATCATGATCCGCTATCCTTTAATTTTACCCTCAAGTTAACTCAAGACGTTAAACAATTTAATATTGGAATTGCAATTCTGGCAAATGATGGGACTCCGGTTGGCCTTTGTTTTTCAAATACGATTCTAAGTGGTTTCTCTAACGAATTCAAAAAATACTGTTTGGAATTTATGGAGCACCAACTCGCCCCGGGTCGTTATCGATGCATAGTCTCTGTAGGAAAGGGAAATGAGTATGAAGGCAGAATAGATTATGATTTGATATCCGATGTTCTTATGTTTGAGATTTTGCCAGCAGATGACACCAGAGGACGGGTAATGAAATGGTCTTCTAATTGGGGGTGCATACGATTGCCGGAACCAGTTATAACAGAGGTTGATTGTAAATGAATAAGACACAGCTGAAAGTTTTAAGATTTGCTAAAAAAATAACCAATTTGGCATTGAACCCATTTCATCTCGAAATAAAAAGCAACCGTATGCTTTCAACCGAAGAGCGAATGAATCGATTGACTGATAATCTGCCCATGTGTGTTTTTGAAGATTGCCCGATGTCTTTTTACCCGTGGTCAGATTTGCTTGAAAAAAGTATTATATGGTTGAGAAGGTTGTCTGGAATTTATCAGGTCTGTCTCTCTGTAGAAAACGCAGATTTGTTCGCAAAATTTGATGGTATTAAAATCAAACTGGAATCCTGGGAGGAAGTCCTTATCGCCTATGAAATATTCGGATTGGGGGAGTATAATTTTTTCATCAAAGGTGAAAATATAGTTATGGATTTTGGCATGAACGTCGGGTTGGCGAGTCTCTATTTTTCTAAAATGGAAAGTGTGAAGATGGTATACGCCTATGAACCATTCCTTCCCACTTTTCAAAGCGCTCTAATTAATTTAAAACTTAACCCTGAATTGGCGCTGAAAGTGGTCCCAAATAATTTTGGTGTGGGATCAGATAATCAGATAATTGAAACTCAATATGATCCAAATCGAAAAGGATGTATGGGAAATTTTTCCATCAATAATTTTAACACAGATATTGCATATGATAGAGTTGAGCGAATTGAAATTCGCCCTGCTTCTGAACAGGTATTTGCGGTACGAAAGGCTCATCCATCTGAAAATATCATCGTCAAGATTGATATTGAAGGAGGGGAATATGACGTGGTGGGAAATTTTTTTGATAGTGGTTGTATTAATGAAATTAGTTCAATCCTCATGGAGTGGCATTATAAAGACCCCTCTTATTTGATTGAAAAATTAATGCAAACTGGGTTCGCAATTTATACGCAAGGGAGTCATAGTGGTGACTGTGGAAAGATTTATGCTTTTCGTGGAATTTGTTACCGTTGATTGTTTTTTATTATAAGGATTGCCGAAATGTTATTTTTATTTAGTGAATGCCGGGCTAAATAAATGCATATTGTTTATGTTTGTGATGAATTTCCGCCAGCACCACACGGTGGCATTGGTATATTTGTTGCCAGAATGGCAGAATATTTGTCTATGGACGGTAACAAGATAACCATCATAGGTGCCTATAATCGAGAGTATTGCTGGGAAAGTAGCCGCTTTAAAGTTGTTTGTGTGAAGCCTCAACTGGATGCAAATGAACATCTGTTATTGCGATTTTTTTTCAGGTTTGATTATCGCAAGAGAAAAATCGAATACTGGCGGGAAAAAATTGTAAGACGGAAAATCTGGAGTAAATTGAAGCAAATTCATAAAAGTACTCCCATTGATATCATTGAATATCCATCATATGCGGGCCCTTTCTATCAGACGATAAAACACACAACCTCGGTTATCCGCTTACATGGTGCTGAGGCCTTTTTGAATCACAAGGCGATTGAAGACCGAAATCACTATGCTATTGCTGAAGCTGAATCCCTTCACGGTGTAAAAAATTGGATTGGGCCGACCCAGTGGGCCATATCAGAATTTGAGAAGACTTTTGGGGTTAAAGCTGAACGAAGTGAAGTTATACCCAACCCGGTTGATTGTGAATTATTTTATCCCGCAGCAGAGGAAAAAAAGGAAATGTCCGTACTTTTCCTTGGAACTATGATCGAGCACAAGGGTGATATCAAATTGGCGAAAGCTGCGAATTATTTTCTCAGGAAATTTTCATCTGTTTCATTGCGTTATGTGGGGCGTCATACACCGGATCGTATCAGGCAAGTTTATGAAGTGTTAGACAACATTTTCCATGACCGGGTGTCGATTGATAGTCCTCGTCCTGCTTCAGAAATTGCCGAGTTGATGCGCAACTGCAGCATTCTTGCCGTGCCAAGCCGTGGTGAGACTTTCGGAAATGTTTATGCTGAAGCAATGGCATCCGGTATCCCTGTGGTGGGAGGCAATAACACAGGTGTTCGTGAAGTCGTTTCAAACGGTGTGGCCGGTTTTCTGGTGGATCAGGAAAGTGTGAATGAAATTGCCGATGCGATATGTAAGTTGCTGGGTGACAAGGATCTTCGATATCGAATGGGAATTCAGGGAAGACGCATTGCCGAGCGTGAATATTCATTAAACGCCGTTGCTGAGAAGACGCTGAAGTTTTACCGAGATTGCATGTCTGGCTGATAGAACGAGTTTTATCCATTTTGTGACTGGTAAATAAATTATGTGTGGTATTGCAGGTATAGTGGGCAGTCATAGTGCTGATATTGAGCAGGTTCTGTCAAACATGGTTAACAGCCTCCAGCACCGTGGCCCGGATGCTTCTGGAACTGATTTTTTCACCGGCGCTGCACTGGGCCATGCCCGCTTAAGTATTGTGGATTTAAACTCAGGTGCTCAACCCATGCGGGATGTGTCCGGCCGTCGATGCATTATTTTTAACGGTGAGATTTACGGGTTTAAGGAGATCAAAGGTCGGTTAGCGTATCCTTTTCGCACAGTCTCGGATACCGAGGTGATTCTGGGACTCTATGAAAAATATGGCATTGAAATGCTTAAGCATTTGCCGGGTATGTTTGCTTTTGCTCTCTGGGACGAAGAAAAACAGATGCTTTTTGCGGCAAGGGACCGGTTTGGCGAAAAACCCCTTTATTATGCACAATCCGATAGTCGGGAATTTGTCTTTGCATCGGAAATCAAGGCTATTCTGGCATCCGGGCTTATCCGGCCCAAGCTCAGCAGAAAGGCTCTCGCCCATTATCTCAACCGGCTTTACGTGCCGGTCGGCCACTCCATCTATGAGTCCATCCGCCAACTCCCTCCGGCTCATGCCCTGACATATAAAAATGGTGAGCTATCGACGTGGCGTTACTGGGATATGCCACGGGTCAACGAACGTATTTCTCTTGGTGACGCTGTGGAGGAATTTCAGCGCCTGTTCACCAATGCGGTTAAAAAGCAGTTGGTAGCAGATGTTGAAGTCGGTGCTTTTCTCAGCGGAGGCTTGGATTCCAGCACAATCGTATCCATTGCCTCGGAGCTGCATCCGGGAATCCGTACATTTTCATTCGGATTCACCGATGGTCCTAGCGAAATTAGATATGCCAGGGAGGTAGCTAAAAAATGCAGTACTCAGCACACGGAACTTTATGACAGCCAAAACAAAATTGTGGATATCATCGAAAAGATGGCGGACGTATATGATGAACCTTTTGCCGACTCATCAGCAATCCCGACTTTCATGATATCTCAGCTTGCCGGCAGGCACCTTAAAGTAGTTTTAACTGGTGATGGTGGGGACGAATTATTGGGCGGCTATCCCTGGTATAAATATGTAAGATTTCATGGACAGCTCGAAAATAGATCTGCTTTACGCAATAGTATGCTTTATGTCATCCTGCGCCTGATTCGCCGATTTAACGGTTGGGATCGTGACCTCCATAAAAAGCTGGAGACCTTTAACAGGTTCAGGGCCAAACAGAAAGCCGGTGACACTCATCGACGGCTTAGGGATTTTTTAGCGCCAGAGGCAATACAGGAAGCCGGTTTAGAGTTGGAATTGGCGAGTTTCCAAAAAGGGGCGGATGCCGCAGACAGCGCCATGCGAACTGATATTACAGATTATTTGGCTGGCGATATACTAGTGAAAACCGATCGTGCCTCAATGGCGAACAGCTTGGAATTGCGCACACCATTTTTAGATGTTGATTTCGCAGAATTTTGCCTTACCATCCCTTCCAGGCTCAAAATAAATTCACGATCAGATAAAATCTTGATGCGCGAGTCTGTTGCGCACCGTTGGCCGAAATCACTGATTAAAAGAGGGAAACAAGGGTTCGCTGCGCCTGTGACGCAATGGCTCAGCCGTCCGGATTTTTGTCCGGTCAAAGAGACGTATCTTAATTCCCCTAATTGTAAATTACACACTTTACTGTCCCCTGGTTTAACTCAAAAATATGCAATGGCCAGCGATGACCGGACATGGGCACTTTTGATGTTATCTGTTTGGCTGGAACGTAATCCTTGGGAATCGTAAACTGACTTATGAATTTTACGCCCGGAGTATAAAATGCCGACGATTTCTGTTGTCCTTCCCGTATACAACGACGAGCATTATATATCGCAAACCTTAGATAGTATACTCAATCAGACCTTTCCTGATTTTGAACTGCTAATAGTGGATGACGGTTCAACGGATAATACGTCCAACATATTGAAAGATTATGCGGCAAAAGATTCCCGGATTCATATTTTTAATCAGGCAAATAAAGGGATTACTCTTTCTTTGAACCGGGGAATTAGAAAAAGTTCAGGCCAATATATTGCAAGAGCCGATTCCGGCGATTTATCCGAAATCGA
>JAJRPH010000152.1 GCA_024280875.1 Deltaproteobacteria bacterium
CATGCTAACGTGCATGCTGGCTCATTTCTTTCTCTGGCACCTAAAAATCAGGTTGGGGAAAAAAAGCACCGTCTATTACGCTACCGCAGCTTAGGGTCCTGATCAGAGTCGTCCTGCCAATGAAGCGCCACACGCTTAAAACGCTGATCGAGCAAATTGTCTGGGTACAGAATCAAAACCACAGAGCCTACTTGTCGCATAGGCGAAGACGTATTTTAAAACTTGTCAAAGAACCGTAAGTAACGTTGTAGGGTTAATTTTTCCCCTGTGTTTTCATACTATTGAATCGATTTTATGGCTTTTATTTATTATAAAGCAACTCTCATGCCAGCTCTTCCCTAACCGCCCCGAAGGAATAACAACCATAATTATTTAATCCGTGATTTAATCAAAATTAGTGTTTAATCAAGTATCTATGGCCCATCTACAATATTCATACCGCCATTATAGTATCAATTCGAATCTTAGATAAATAAATCTATAGAACAGAAAGTCTTTATCTTTTGGTATATTTCCGTGCACAACTGTATATATATTTACAACATTAAAAATCGACCATGATTACTTTTTCAACCATTCTGCAAGCGATCCTCAGGAATTACTGAATCCAGCGCCAGCAACGAACTATTGTCTTAGATGTTATGTTCAGCTGAATTTTCTTAATTAGTAGCAATTGGCGTGCCAATAAAATAACTATTTGATATAATTAATATTTAAAAAAATCATACGATTGTTTCACTATTTTAAGTTACGAAATATGCACTAGCAGTTACGATAATTGCACACATTTAGCATACAAAAACGTCACGATAAATTTGTTCTTATTGCGGTGGGCCCTGTAAAGTTGAAAAGAAATATAGAGATTGGCAAACTTGGCTTTATGATTAGCTGCATACCCACACAGATAAACGCAGACGCAAATACATATTATCCAGTTTATGGTTTGAATGGCACTCTTAAAATATCCAAAACAAAATTAAACAGCGTGGGGTATTCTGTATAACAGGTTAAACTATCTGCGTTTATCTGCGGCTAATTTATTGTTTGAAGGGGGCTTCGCCGGGGAGGTTTCCTTGAGAGCATGCCTGTCTTCTTATGCAGAACAAAAACACCCTGACGAGAACGTTCCGGCACCTTGATTCCTTTTTATGGGAGATCGTATATTTATGAAATGTGCATTATATGCCGAGTTTTGCATTTACCATCTTTCCGACGGCTTCCCAGTCAACGCATGGGCGGTAAAACCCTTCCGGATGAATTAACGGGCAGCCGATAGCTGCATCATCTATATACAGATCCCCGTAAGGTTTGGGACTTGATGTCCACTCAGCCTGATCGGGGTTTTCATTAACTCCGAATAATTTGATTCCGTTCTTTTCCAGATAATCGACTGCCGCTGAAAGGACATTCCCGTATTTCCGGCTGTCGGATCTCATGGTAAACAGAATTATCACTGCCCCGGCTTTCTGAAATCGTTTCAGCCAGTCAATTGCCCCCGGAACCGGTGCCCCAATGTCCGGGAAGCAGTGATCAACAATGGTTCCATCAAAATCTACACATATATACATATGTTCCTCTTTTAACTATGGACGGTGAGAAAAATCGTAGGTCGGGATTCTTTCCCGACAAATAAGATTCACATGTTAATTGCCGGGTAAGAAATCCGGCCTACCCACCAGAAGTTATTGGTTGATACAGTGGCACAAAGCGCTATCAATTAACTTTTTACGGTTTTATCAATGATAATATAAGTTAATTGAAATCATACAACGGATATTTCATGCCCGTGACATATATCATCCGATAATAATAATGATATCTAAAAAATAAATGTATCGTTTTTGACACAAAGTATAAAGGGCAAAACCGATTTAAACGGCCCTGCCCCTTCATGCACTGAATTGTAAATCCCCATTCGCAATCCGCTGTTTTTACGCCTTCGGATTTCGCTTTTCCCCATGACGCCATTGCCACCGAGGCGACATCCAACACCGAGATGGCGCTGATGTTGGATCTGGATCTCGATTTGCTGAAAGAATTGCGCCAGCAGGGCAGCGTCCGGAATCTGCAAAGCTGCCGAAAGAAGTTGTACGAAGTTGCCTGGAAAATGGCTGAGGATGGAAAGGGATAGGAATTTTCACCAGAAGATATCAAAAGTGAAGCGGATGACAATAAATTCATAATATACGGTGTTATTGTGAAGAGGATCGCGGGAATCGATAATACATCCAGAACTTATTCAGCTATTGCGAAAATATTTCTGAAAACCGCAATAGATAGAATGAATCCTAATTTTTTAACCGTTTACTCACAAAATATTTTTTACCAATGCCACCCTATTGCACCGGTCACGCCCCGGATGTTGTCATAATCGACATGGAGAACGACATTCCATTTGTAATCCATGAAATAACTTACTCCACCGCCATAGAGGGCTTCAACTTTACTGTCTGAAGAATCTTCATAGACGCGGCCTGTGGCCGGAGATCGGGAAAGCTTACTCTCGGTATAAGCGGTAAACCCGCCAATAGCTGAAACATAAAAATCGCTGGATCCGATTTCAACTCCGAGTTTCCCTGCAAATCCTACTTCAGTCCCTTTTCTGACACTGCCGATCCGGGCACAATCATCATTGGGGCATGGCAAGGAAATGGTCGATGATGGCAGGTCTTTATCCGAATGAGGGATAAAAAAGATTCCAATGCCAAACAGCATATCCAGATTTTTAACATCGATATCTTTCGC
>JAJRPH010000153.1 GCA_024280875.1 Deltaproteobacteria bacterium
ATAAGCGTTTAAAAAATTGGAATCGACAATATTCTCATACTGATTTGCTTCAAATACATTTTTCAATACATCCGGATAATTTTCAAATTCTTGCATCAGGATGAGTTCCCGGTTACGGATTTTACATAAAAAATCCGTCGAATTGATTTTATTATGATTACTGAATTAATTTGCAATGCCTTCTCATTTCTTAAGTGGCCTACGCATCCGAACACGGAGTCGTAGTTAGTCCATAATCTTTTTTCAATCATTGCAAAACAAGGTCTGCACAAAAAAGCAGACAACTAATAGCATAAAATAAGAATACCTACTAAAAAGCATTACGCGTTTGCCAAGTCAAGTATTTTTATTTAAGATATTGATATAATTAAAAAATCAAATAAAAGGTGGGAGCATTTGCAATAACATCTCTTACGAACCTTTGCTGTAGCACAGCTCATGGATATTAAAAAAGACAGGACTATGTGAGCACCTAAGAGACACCGGTTTAAAACCTACCACCGACAGGACTGAATGTAACCATTTTGAATATAAATAAAAAATCCGGAATAAAATATATGCTGTCAGAAATTTAGCAAACCTAATTCTCTTCTCAGATTCATTAAAAAATATAAACTATCGAATTTAAAGAAAAATATTTTTTCTACGTCATCAACTCCCGCTTAACTGCCAACCCGATTTTGTCAACAGTATACGGTTTTTTTACGAATGCACCCGCTCCTAAACGTTGCGCCTCTTTAACTTCTTTGGTTTCAGCAAAACCGCTGACAATAATCGCCTTCTGGCCCGGCTGTTGCCGGACAATGGCTTCATAGGTTTGACGTCCGTTGATTCCGGGGTCCATAATCATATCCAGGACTATTAAATCAAATGATTTCTCCTTTAAATATGATATTGCGGCTTCACCGCTTTCTGTAGTTTCAACGCGGTAACCTAAGCCGGATAGAATCTGTACGGCAATTTTCCGCTGATTTTCATCATCGTCAACAACCAGAATAGACTGCCCGGCTCCTTTAATGGATTCAACATGGACCGGCTTCTGTAAATCCTTTTGCGCCTGCATGGAAGCCGGAAAATATAGTTCAAACTCCGTACCGTCCTGCTGTGAAGAGACATTGACATATCCGTTGTGATCCTGAAGGGAATTCCAGACCACGGTTAATCCCAGACCACTTCCGCTTCGTCCCAGCACTTTTTTGGAATAAAACGGTTCAAAAATCCGCTCTTTGTCCTCAGCTGATATGCCGGCGCCATTATCGGTAATGATCAAGACGCAATACTCTCCAATTTGAACATTATCATAGCCTGTCAATGGTCTATCGACGTATTGATTCCGTGTTGAAACCCGAATCGTACCGGACGAATCAATCGCTTCCGCAGCATTGATCAGCAGGTTCATCACTATTTTTTGAATATGTATCGGAGAACAGCTGATATTCTTCAAAACCGGATCCAGAGCCCTGTTGATTGAGATGCCGGGATATTGTTCCATTAATTTCCTGTGCTCGGAAGATTCGAGATAGGCTTCTATGATGTCGTTGAGGCTGCAGACCTTTTTCTTTATGGCAACTCCCCGGGCAATGGTCAGCAAATCAGACACAATGGCCGCAGCACGCAAACCGCCTTCTTTGATTCTCTCGACAGATGGCCTGAACTTCTCAGGGAATATTGGATTCATCAGCATCAATTCCGGATAACTGATCAGCGAGGACAAAATATTATTTAAATCATGCGCCACACCACCGGCCAACAGCCCCAGCGCTTCCATCTTTTTCATCCGGGAGAACTTGTTCTGAAGCGCCTGCTTTTCATTTTCCGCAATTTTTTTATCATTAATGTCCCTTCCGACGCCGATGATCGATACCACATTATTGTTGTCATCCTGCATCGCCGTATCCACCCAGGCAAGCCACCGCCACCCGTCTTTTGTCATGGCGCGCTGCTCCATGTATGCCGTATAAGGCGGCCGATAAAGATCTTCCATGGCCTTTGCCGTGGATTCCCGGTCATCTTCATGAACCAGCGGCATAAACTTTTTCCCCAGAAGCTCCGCTTCTGTTTTGCCAAACATTTTGCAGTACGAAGGGCTGACAAACAAAAAGGTACCTTGACTATCCACCTTGACAACCAGGTCTGTCTGATTTTCTATGATAAGACGGTATTTCTCCTCACTCTTTTTAAGGGCATCCTCGGCCCATTTACTTCTGGTCGTATCCCTGAAAGCAACTACCAGCGTATCTTTTCGGGGGCTGTAGGCACTTACGGCATACCATTTGCCGGTATTCCCGTGAAACATTTCAAACCAAACCGTCTTTCCGGATTTAGCCACCGGCTCCAGCGTATCGAACCATGATTTTTCGGTGCCGGGCAACATTTCCATGACCGTTCTGTTGACAGCGGTCTCTTTATTCAGCCCTGTAAACTTTGCATAGACTTCATTCATTCCAAGATACCGTGCATCACATAATTTTCCGCAATCATCATAAATTGCTTCAACAAAACAGATTCCGTTTCGCATACTTTCAAACAGCATACGGTATTTGTTTTCACTTTCCGACAAAGCCTTTTCGGACTTTTTTTT
This sequence comes from Deltaproteobacteria bacterium, assembly GCA_024280875.1. Lineage (GTDB taxonomy): Bacteria > Desulfobacterota > Desulfobacteria > Desulfobacterales > Desulfosalsimonadaceae > SURF-3. Next base: position 2,582 of record JAJRPH010000153.1, read on the forward strand.
ACTTGAAAGGATTTCCAATAAGTCTGCTTTGGATTTCTTTTCTTCGGCAAGCGCTTTTTCAAGCGTTTTTACTTTTTCCGCCAACGCGGCATGGGATAATTCCTGCGGCATGAGCGTCTCCATTTTTAAGTAAAAATGAGAAAAGATAATTTTGGTAGGACTTTTATAATGATAGCATTATGTTGAGGCCAATGCAAATAGAACTTAACTATTGATATGTTACTATTTTTAAGTTTGCAGTACGATATTAAATTTTTTAATGAAGAGACTGGCGGTCTTTCGGCAATTATGCCCACTGATGTTTGACAATTATTTAGCCGGCATTATTTTTATGATAAGAATAATTCTTTTGTTTTCATTCGAAGATCAGGAGCAATACGGAATACCCCACCTATGCCGAGCTGACATTCCGGCGGTTGCAGGTAGCATATTCGAATCATTCCTTACAAGGAATCGATAAAATTCATGTATATTTTTGCTGATTTTTCAGGGACTTCA
>JAJRPH010000154.1 GCA_024280875.1 Deltaproteobacteria bacterium
AAGCATTCACAGGGTGCCGCAGATGTGAGGCGCCGAGCGCATAGACGTACTTTTGTACTTCAAGTGCTCGGCAACAAAGCAGATGCGGTGCCCTGTGAACGCTTACCTTTCTGTTACTTCCGTACCTATTCCCTTATCCGTAAAAAGCTCCAGAAGCAATGCATGACGTTTTGTGCCGTTGATAATCTGGACTTTTTCCACGCCATTCTTCAACGCGTTCAACGAATATTCAATCTTTGGGATCATGCCGCCGGAAATTGTTTTTTCTTCGACCATTTTCTTGATTGTTTTTGCATCAATTGATGAAATCAATTCTCCGGATGCATCCATCACCCCGTCAACATCTGTCAAATAAATCAGCCGGCCTGACGAAAGCGCACTGGCGACCTCGGAAGCAACAAGATCCGCATTAATATTATAAGTTTCACCGTTAACCCCGACGCCGACCGGGGCAATCACGGGGATAAATCCTTGCTCACTCAACGTTTTAATAATAGCCGGATTAATTTTGGTCACTTTACCCACATGACCGGGGTCGATAATTTCCGGCGGTTTAGTTTCATCCGGCTGATACATGATCTGAAGTTTTTCAGCAAGAATCAAGTCACCATCCTTACCGCTGAGCCCGACTGATTTTCCGCCCTGGCGATTTATCTGAGAGACTATTCCTTTATTAACCTTGCCGCCGAGAACCATTTCCACGACATCCATAGTCTGCTCGTCGGTAAACCGCATACCGTTAATGAACTTTGTAGTGATACCCATCTGGTCAAGCACCTGGTTAATCTGTGGCCCGCCCCCGTGAACCACTACCGGGTTTATCCCTATAAACTTCATCAGAGTAATGTCCCTGGCAAAATCTGTTTTTAACTGCTCATCAACCATTGCATGACCACCGTACTTAACCACAATAGTCATTCCGGAAAAATCCCGTATATATGGTAATGCCTCAATCAGTATGTCGGCAACATTGGGTGTCATGTTTTTTCCTTCTAAAGTATATATCGGCTGAGATCCTCGTCTTCCCGGATATCCTTAAACTTGCTCTCCACATAGGATCTGGTTATGACAATATTTTTATCTTCAACATCCGGGGCATCAAATAAAATATCTTCCAGCAGATGCTCCATCAGGGTATGAAGTCTCCGGGCACCGATATTCTCATTACTATTATTAACGTCTTCAGCCACCTGGGCAATATTTTCAACCGCTTCATCTTCAAATGATACCTGAATTCCTTCCGTCCGCAACAAAGCGATATACTGCAGCAGCAATGCATTTTTGGGTTCGGTCAATATGCGGATGAACTCCTTTTTGCCCAGAGAGTGAAGTTCAACCCGAATGGGAAACCGGCCCTGGAGTTCAGGAATCAAGTCAGAAGGCTTGCTCATATGAAATGCGCCGGATGCGATGAACAAAATATGATCTGTTTTCACAGGCCCGTGCTTGGTCGTCACCGTGCTTCCCTCAACAATCGGCAGCAGGTCCCGCTGGACACCTTCCCGTGATATATCAGGACCGCTGCCCCCATCTTTTCCGGCAATTTTGTCAATCTCATCAAGAAAAATAATGCCGGATTGTTCGGTCTTTTCAATGGCTTCCATCACCACCTTGTCCATATCAACAAGACGCTGCGCTTCTTCCTGTGCCAGTATTTCCAGGGCCTCTGCGACAGTCACCTTTCTTTTTTTCGATGACCCTTTAGGCATCATTCCGCCGAGCATGTCTTTAAAATTGATCCCCATCTCCTCCATGCCCGCACTGGAAAAAATCTCCACCATTGGCATCGATCGATCCGGGACTTCCAAATCAACATAACGGCTATCCAGCCTGCCGTTATGGAGCATTTTACGCAGCTTCTCACGTGTTGAAGGCTTGGACTTTTCCTCCCCAACAGGCTTAAGATCAATCTGTGGTTCCTTTAATTCGTGAACATTACTATTATGCCTGTCTTTCGGCTCCGGCAGGAGTATATCCAGGATCCGTTCCTCTGCTATTTCCCGGGCTTTTATCTTAACGGTCTCCTGCTCCCGGGACTTTATCATATTGATGCTCAACGCCAGAAGATCCCTGACCATTGATTCCACATCACGACCTACGTATCCGACTTCCGTAAACTTCGAAGCCTCCACTTTAACAAACGGAGATTCCGTCAACCGGGCAAGGCGCCTGGCAATCTCAGTTTTTCCCACCCCGGTCGGACCGATTAAAATGATATTTTTAGGTGCAATCTCGTCACGAAGCTCTGCATCCACATTCCGCCGCCGCCATCGATTTCTCAATGCAATGGCAACCGATCGCTTTGCCCTGTCCTGGCCGATGATATATTTATCAAGTTCGCTAACTATTTCCGATGGTTTTAAATCACTCATTGTAAAATTTTCCGATTTGTCATTTTATCACTATTATTATTAAAACATAGGTGTATAGGTTGAATGCTGAAGTCTGAAGTCTATGCACCTTTCATTTATCCAAATTCTTCTATACAGATTACATCATTTGTAAAAACACAAACATTAGCAGCTATTTTCATTGATTCCTCAAGGATTTCACGAACACTTAACTTTAAGGCATCCGCATGTTTTAAAAGGGCGGTTGCTGCTGCATGCGCCGCAATACCGCCCGATCCGATTGCGATTACCCCTTCATCCGGCTCGATCACATCCCCGTTCCCCGAGATAAGAAGCATTTGCGAGGCGTCCACGGCAATCATCATGGCTTCCAGGCGGCGCAGATATTTATCCGTGCGCCAGTCTCGGGCCAGCTCCACCGCAGAACGGATTAAATTACCATTATAACGCTCCAGCTTTTTTTCAAGTTTTTCGGTAAGTGTCAGGGCATCGGCTGTTGCTCCGGCAAATCCTACAGCAATGAGATCATTGTAAATCCGCCGGACTTTTCGGGCATGATGTTTAACCACCGAATTATTTAATGTGACCTGCCCGTCTCCGGCAATGGCCACTTTTCCGTTAAATGTGACCGCAAGAATTGTTGTGCCATGAAAATTCATCATATTTCTACTCTCATCATAATTTCACCTGAGTTGAACAATTTATTTTCTAGGATGCGCAGAGTCATATGCCGCCATTAAGCGGTCGATACTGACATGCGTATACTTCTGGGTTGTGGACAACTGCTTGTGACCGAGTAACTCCTGGACCACCCTCAAATCAAGCCCGGCATCCAGCATATGTGTTGCAAAAGAATGCCTGAAATCATGAGGGGATACCGGTATCGCCAAGCCCGCTTCACGAGAAGACTTATCAAGTATCCTGGCAACAGATCGCGCCGTCAGCCGGCCTTTGTTTTTATTTAAAAATAGCGCCCCTTTGTGATTGACGGAGACCGCCTTTTGCAAATGGAGGCTTTCCCGGTAATCCTTGATAAGATCTAATGATTTTTGTCCAATCGGAACAATCCGTTCCACATTGCCTTTTCCGGTCACCCGGATAACCTTGCCTGAAAAATCCACATCCCCCACGTTCAGCCCCACCAGTTCGGAAACGCGGATACCCGTGGAATACATTGCTTCCAACAATGCCCGATCCCTTTTACCGGTCAGCTTGTCGGTTTTTATGGAATCCAGAAGCCGAAACATAACGTCAACCGTCAAATACCGGGGAATCGGCTTATCCTGTTTCGGGGTTATCACGGAAGTTGCCGGATTCTCAGAAATCACCCCGTGTCTTTCCAGAAATTTTAAAAAAGATCGAATGGCTGAAAGCTTCCGAGCCACTGATGATTTTTTTATGTTCTGCTTATGCAAAAAACCAAGATAGCTTCGTATGATCAAACCGCTGACGGCAGCAACATCATGGACATCAATATCCTCTTCATCGTTATCTTCATATGTTACCGCCAGCGCCCGGTTCGCTGAAAAATACGCTATAAAATCCTCCAGGTCATTGGTATATGCCCGGCAGGTATTTTCAGAATACCCTTTCTCCGTGGAAAGAAAATCCACAAACGTATCTAATAATTGTTTTAATGAAGTATAATTCATTCAACTCAGGATAATCAAAGATTCGAGTTCCTGCCAGTTTGCAACCTCATAAAAAGGATGAGGCTTGCGGTTCCAGGGCTGCTTAAAAACAATAGGGTCGATACCGGCTTCACTTAATATAAAGCACGTCTCCAGCCGGTCCTCAACAAAATACTTAATTCCTTTGCTCAACAATACTTCCCGTTTATCATCAAAAGATCCGGTGGCAATAATTTCAAAACAATCCTGCTCAAGGCACAAAGTATTTAATATCCATTGGTTAGCCTGATCAGCATTTGGACGAGCGGTTACAAAAAGCGTTGGGCGATGTATCCGGTTCAGCTTTTGCAGAACCGACATCGCACCGTCTAAGGGTTCCAGTACACCTGAATGCTTTCCTTCCAGAATGCGATCTATAATTTTCACCATAATCAGACCATCCACACCGGAAATCCCATGCAGACTATATTCTTTGATATCTTCATACTTGATATCACGGATGCCGAAGTCTTTTCCGGCAATATCAATAAACAACGTCATGGTGTCTGCAATCACACCATCAATATCAAACGCCAGTTCCGACGGGTGAATCTTCAACCTGGCACCTCTTCATTTCACTTTACAGGATCGAATATACCCAAACAAATACCAATATTCGAGTATATTGGACATCAGGTTTTTTTATGATTCAAAAAAATACAAAGCGGAGACCAACCGCCCCCGCTCTGTGAGATAACTACTTGAATTATAATTTTTTAAAACAACCTTTTGATTAATTGTCAATCAATATTTATTTAACACATTCGGAACATCATCGGTTAATTTATTCGGCTTTCAAAGAATTCGCATGTCATAAAATAATTATCAATAAACATCTTTCCGATGATCAACACCTA
>JAJRPH010000155.1 GCA_024280875.1 Deltaproteobacteria bacterium
CTTCCCGTGCGACGTTAAAAGGCGTGGTGCTGATTCTCGACATTCGGCGCAACCCTGGGGAAGAAGAGAGCAACTTTATTTCTTGGCTGCACCAGCAAGAAATCCCGACGGTGCTGATTCTGACCAAGGCGGACAAGCTGTCAAAAACCAAACAGAAAAAGCAGGTTCAGACCATTGAAAAAGCCCTGTCCGTTAATCCGGAAGAGCTGATATGTTTTTCAGCAAAAACACGCCAGGGACTGGATACTGTGTGGAAGGCCATTGAATATTGTATTACACTTTCCGACTCGTGAGAAGTGCAGGTTAATTTTAAAAGGTTACTAACAACAGATTGTTAAAGGATCTGAAGTGACAGACATAAACGAACAATTTAAAGGTTTTAAGTCCGGATTTACCGCCATCATCGGTGCGCCCAACGTGGGTAAGTCGACACTTTTAAACACCATGATCGGTGAAAAGATCTCAATTACATCGAGCAAACCCCAGACGACCCGCAACCGGATCGCCGGGGTGTGTCACCAGCCCGGTTTCCAGATTGTATTTTTAGATACCCCGGGCATCCACATGAGCAAAAAACCATTAAACAGCAAAATGGTAGAAGTTGCCATGGCGGCCATCAGCGATGTGGATCTTGTCCTGCTGGTAATCGATGCCTCCAACCCGGAACCGGCATCGGAACAGTTGATTTTAAATAAACTCAGAGACGGCAAAAAGCCTCCGGCGATTCTTGCAATTAATAAAATCGATCAAGTTAAAAAGCCAAAACTACTTAATTTAATTAATAAATGGGCGAATGCCTACTCATTTGAAGAAATTATCCCAGTATCCGCCCTTGAAGGCACCCAGGTGGACACTCTGCTGGCTGCCATGGAAAAACGACTACCGGAAGGCCCCCCATATTTTCCGGAAGACATGATCACGGACATGCCGGAACGCTTTATAGCCGCAGAAATGATCCGCGAGAAAGTTTTTGAGCTGACCGCCCAGGAAATTCCGTTTTCCACAGCGGTTACCATTGAGGCGTTTGAAGAACTTTCCAAAAAAAATCTGGTCCGCATCCATGCCGCCATTCATATTGAACGAAAATCACAGAAAGGAATTATTATCGGAAAACAAGGCGCCATGCTCCGGCAGATCGGAGAAGCCGCCCGGCTTGACATTGAGCGGATGGTGGGCACGCGGGTTTTTTTAAAGCTCTTTGTCCGGATTGAAAAAAACTGGAGCAAAAATGCCAGAGCCATGAGAAAGCTGGGATATTAGCAAATCAAAATGATCCTCTCCTTCCACCCGATTATTACTGCAGAAAAAAACATCATTTGCGCCGGACGTGACCCCGGCAAAGCAGAACTTGACGCCATCAAACAGGCGGATGTTGTCATCCTCCCCCAGGGATGCCGACAAACGCTATACAAAATGGCTATTTCCCATTGTCCCTATGTTTTCCCCGATTATCACGCCAAATTCAAATTCCCCGGAAAAATCGGCCAGGCAGGTCTTTTCATGCAATTTGGCCTGCCCTGCCCGCGAACCGAAATATTCACGTCTCTTGACGATTTTTTCATAGAAACACGACATCCCCATCAGGCCTTGAATTTTGATTATCCTTTTGTATTTAAATTTGACTGGGGCGGCGAAGGGGACAATGTTTTACGAATCGATTCTTTATCGGAATTTGATCAAATTCTTGAAAAAGCAGCATCCTGTGAACGTACCGGCCAATATGGGTTTTTAATCCAGGAATTTATTCAAACCGACAGCCGCTCACTTCGGGTTGCGGTGATCGGCCAAAAACGGATTTCATACTGGCGGACCCAGTCCGATCCGGATCAATTCGGTACTGCCATAACAAAAGGGGCTGAAATTGATTTGGATTCCGATCCGGATATGCAGCGAATCGGCATAGAAATGGTGGACCGGCTGTGTGAACCAACCGGGATCAACCTGGCCGGCATTGACCTTATTTTTCCGGAAAAACCCGATGCCGTTGAGCCGTTGTTTTTGGAAATCAATTACTTCTTCGGCAGAACCGGTATCGGAGGCTCGGACAGGTTTTATGAGTTGTTAGAAGAGGAAGTCAGGATTTGGCTTAAAAGCATTGGTCTTTAATTCGGACATAAAATCAGCGCTTTGAATGTCATGAGCCTGAAGAAGTAAAATCTGATGAAAACCAACTTATCAAACGCAACTTGAAAACAAGCTTATTATGAACGGATTTTCATACATACCGGATGATGATGAAATCAAACGGGAAAAAAACAAGGCCAGAGAACTTCGGGCGTCCCAGTGGTGGAAACGAAAATGCGCCAAAGGTATCTGTTATTACTGCAACAACAGCTTTCCGGCAAAAGAGCTGACAATGGACCATATTGTCCCCATTGCCCGGGGCGGAAAAAGCACAAAAAACAACGTGGCCCCCTGCTGCAAGACATGTAATACCGAAAAAAAATCAAAACTGTTAATGGAGTGGAAACCGATTTCTAAATCAAACAAGACCGAATAAAATAAACTTATGCTCCCCTATGCTGTAATGTTTCCAATCACATACCTGACTTTTTCAGAAGTATCATACCTGTATTGCAAAAAGATATTAACTGGGGTATTGCAAAAAAGACACCCTCAACGTTAATTCAAGGATAAAGAGGAATATCATGAAATTTGCAATCCCCGTCGTTAATGGCATACTCACCATGCATTTTGGTCACGCAAAAGAATTCGTGCTCATAGATGTTGAAGGCAATAAAATTAAAAATAAAAAAGTACTTGAACCGCCGCCGCATGCTCCGGGTGTGTTGCCCAAATGGTTAAAGGAACTGGATGTCGAAATCATTATTGCCGGCGGCATGGGCGAGAGCGCGATGCAGCTGTTTGATGAATGCGGTATTGAGGTAATTTCCGGGGCGCCGACCATTGAACCGGAAAAGCTGATTCGGCATTATTTGGACAAAACACTATTAACCACTTTTAATGCCTGTGATCACAAAGGGGGCGGGCATTAAAAGTTGACAAACTCGTAAAAAGTCAGATTTCGATGGCAAAGAAAAAAGCTCCACCAATCAAATAAAAATTGGCAAGGCGCGCAAATCCTGAGTGATGATTTGTACTTAGCGTACCATGAAGAAACGAAGGATGAAGCGCAACACAGAATTTGGACTTTTTACGAAGCCATCAAAGTTAAGATTTGAGGAAACGCCATGATCGTCTTATACATTCTTTTAGTTCTGACCGCATTCATCGCGCTGATTTTAGCAAAAAAAATCCTCCAGTTAAAAAAAGGTAAAAAACTGGCAGATGCCGAGGTAGCCGGCATGAAAATCAGTAAACTGTCATCGCCAGGGACCGTCAAATCTCTTTCAATCCTCCCGCTCGTCGATTATTATTCGGATAACGCGGATTTAAAGACAGAGCCTGGTGTTTCTTATCTAATCTCCGCCGATAATACCAATATTTTACTGGATGTCGGTTTTAACAAAAAAAAGGAACACCCGTCTCCGCTCCTCCACAACATGAAAACCCTTGGCATCTTGCCATCAGATCTGGATATGATATTTTTCAGCCATCCGCACTTAGACCATGTGGGGGGAATGGCGGAACAGAAAGAAAAAACATTCAGTTTATCCCAGGGCTCTGTGTCTCTCCCGAATCTCCCGGTTTATTCGCCGGTCATGCTCTCTGCCTCCCGTTGGAACCCTGGCCCTGAGACAAAAGTGATTAAAGACCCGACAATCATAAAAGATGGAATCGTCAGCATCGGTGTTATTCCGCGATACTTATTTCTCATGGGCCATACCCTGGAAAATTCCCTGGCCGTCAATGTCGCAGGCAAGGGAATCGTCCTGATCATAGGTTGTGGGCACCAGACCATTGAGCGGATCATTGAACGAACCCAAGCCCTGTTTGACGAACCGATATACGCGATTATCGGCGGCCTGCATTACCCGGTCAACGGCGGGAGAATCATGATCGGGCCCTTAAATATTCAACGCATTGTCGGCTCAGACAAACCGCCGTGGGTGAGCATCCGAGAATCTGACGTAAAAAGCGCCATTGCGGCTATCAAAACAGTATCTCCTAAGATTATAGCCCTGTCGCCCCATGACAGTTCCGACTGGTGTATTAATCAGTTTAAACAGGCGTTCGGAAATGCCTATGTGGATGTAAACGTCGGGCAAAAAATTGTGATTTAAGGGGTCCACCGCAACCCATAACCAACGGCCATATAAGGTAATATAAATGAATCTTTCGGGATATCGCATCACAATATCAAATGTTAAAGAATGCACGTGTTTTCAGGAGGAGGATCGGTTTGACTGCTCCGGGAATGCGGTGGTTGTTTCTGCTGATACCCATTTTTGCATGGATTTTGCTGAAAGTCTGATTTTCGGACTCAATAATATCGCCAGAAGCAAGGCCTTGGCCATGGAATTCAAATGTACCAGCGGCGGTTCAGGATGTAACGGTCAGGTATAATTCCGGATTGAAAGAATCGAAGACCCGCTGATAAAATCCAAAGAAGCGCCAGAAGACAAAAGTGTGGGTGCGGAATATGGTAAATTTAGCGGAACAGAAGCGGTGTCAAAAATTATTCAAAATCAGACCGGAAAATTTAATTTTGCCCCAAAACTGCCGCCCGAAGCAGCAGAACTAAAATCATTGGGAAATTTTATGGCCATATTGATGAATTCATTAAGGGACATGGACGAAATGATGTCCGGCGATTGATATAAAGGGCCTGTTTTATCCTCACTGGCTAATTAACGATCGTGGCTTTTTTTTTATTTGTTTTTGCTGTCTTACATTTTCAGGTTTCAAGCAGTTAATTGTGACTGTTATAACCTGGAAAAACGAACAAAGATAATTTTTTGTTCATTGTTTTTATGTTCAGTACGAAAAAATATCCATGGAGGGGTTAATGAAAAATATACGATCCATAAAAACCAGCACCCGGATTTGCGCGATTATCGGCAATCCGGTCGCTCATAGTCTTTCTCCGGCCATTCACAATGCCGCGTTTGCAGCGCTGGATCTGGATTTTGTGTATGTGGCGTTCCGGGTGGAGGATGTAAACCAAGCGCTGGCCGGAATGCGGGCGTTGGAAAATTTTCGCGGCATGAGTGTCACGATTCCCCACAAAATTGAAGCCATGAAACATGTGGATACAATTGAAGACGTTGATCGTCATATCGGGTCTATCAATACCGTTATTAAGGACAACGGAAAACTCCAGGGACTGGGCACGGACGGCCCGGGCGCGTTAAAGGCACTGATGAATGCGGGGGTTGTTATTAACGGTAAAAACGTATTGATGCTGGGAGCCGGAGGGGCGGCCAGGGCCATCGCATTTACCCTGGCAAGTTATGGGGGACCGGCGGCAATTGAAATTTTAGATATCAATGAAACAATACTTCAGCAATTGGCAACTGATTTAACGGCTGGCACGGATTCGGTTATTAAATCAAATAAAATGACGGATAACACCCTTGCCGAAGCTATGGCAGCAGCAGATATCGTAATTCACTGCACCCCTATCGGCATGCACCCCAAGGAAGGTATTTCTCTGGTTCCGGTGGCGTTGTTCAGACCAGGTCAGGTTATTTTTGATATTGTGTATACGCCCCTTGAGACAAAGCTGCTGGCAGATGCTCGTTCCAAAGGCCTTCAGGTGGTTTCCGGGGTTGAGATGTTTATTCATCAGGCAGTCCTGCAGTTTGAGCAATTTACCGGCGTTGACGCACCGATTGAGGTGATGCGACGAGTCGTTATGGAGCAGTTAAAATTATGAATATTGTGTTGATCGGATATCGGGGAACGGGAAAAAGCGAGGTGGGGGAGATTGTCGCCGATCAGCTGAAAATGGACTGTGTCGGCATGGATGCGGAAATTGTTCACCGGTCCGATATGTCAATTCCGGAAATTGTCGAAAAATTCGGCTGGACGCGATTCCGGGATATGGAAAGCGAGGTGGCCGCGGATTTGTCAGCACGGGATCACCTGATTATCGATACCGGCGGCGGTGTGATCGAACGCCCTGAAAATATCCTTGCGCTTCAAAAAAATGCCGTCATCTTCTGGTTAAAGGCTTCCGTGGACGTGATCGTATCACGCATTGAAAACGGAACCCAGCGACCGGCTCTGATTGACGGCAAAACATTTACGGAAGAGGTGGCCGAAGTCCTTGCACAGCGGATTTCAAAATACGAAAAGACCGCGCAATATATAATTGATACGGACCGGTTAACACCGGAACAGGTGGCCGGGCAGATCATTGAAATCTGGCAGAACAAACTTTGATGGCGTCGTAAAAAGCTTTTCATGGTGATTCATCACCATGAAAAGCTTTTTACAGGATCACCAAAAATACAAAGGATATTGTAATGACTCAATCAAAGAAATTGACCCAATGGATCAGATTATTGATCATTTTTGTAACGGTTTTTCTGGCCGGGTGCACCGGAATCAAGCTCAGCCTTTATGAAAAGGCAATGAATTATGAGCGTAACAAAGCAGGCCTTTGTTTAAAAACCATTGAGGTGAATGGAAAATCCATCAGCCTTATGCAAAGCGAGCAGGGTGAAAATAAGCCGAACATTGTGCTTGTTCACGGATTTGCCGCAAACAAGGAAAACTGGGTCAGGTTTGCCGCCTATTTAACGAATGCCTATCATGTGGTGGTCATGGATTTGCCTGGTCACGGAGATAGCGTGAAGGATTTTAATCTGCGATATGACTTAAAAGATCAGGTTGTTTATCTTAATGAAATTTTAACCCAATTGAACATTAAGAAATTTCATCTGGCCGGCAATTCCATGGGCGGGGCTATTTCCGCACTATATGCCGTCGCTTATCCGGAACGGGTGGCGTCGCTGTTTTTAATCGATCCTGCCGGTATTTATCGCTATGAGTGCGAACTCGATCGGCGCCTGGCCAAAGGGGAAAACCCGTTGATAGTCACATGTGATAAAGATTTTTACCAGTTAATGGATTTTGCTTTAGAAGAAAAGCCTTTTATCCCGTGGCCGATAGCCAGTGTAATGGCAGAAAAAGCGGTCGCAAATGAGGCCATTAATCGAAAAATTTTTGCGGATCTTCGCGGTGAACGCACCTATTCGTTTAAAGATGAGATCACAAAGATCACTGCTCCGACACTCATCCTGTGGGGAGCTAAAGACCGCGTTATCCATGTCAATAATTCGTCCATTTTTAATCAGCTGATACCACATTCTCAAGTTATGGTTTTAGAAGGGGTGGGACACGCCCCTATGATTGAAGTCC